>JAGGUU010000189.1 GCA_021158305.1 Candidatus Bathyarchaeota archaeon | reverse complement strand
TTCTTGCCTTTAAGATACAATGCGATGTGACTGAGGAGGCTGTGGAGAAGTGGGAGCCCGACTTCGTGTTAGTTGACGGCTCATTACTTCTGAACTTCTGGCTTTCACCTTCCCCTGATTCAACGAAAGATTATATTGAAGACTTCAAAAGGACTTTGCTGAGTTCAATAGGCTTGCTCCATTACTGTTACGAGAGGGATATACCAATAGTCGGCTTTGTTAAGAGGACTAGGATAAATCATTTATGCAAGAAATTTAAGGTGCCGAAGCTAAGAGACACTGCTCTCATGGATCTAATCCTAGGCTTAGGTGAATATACGGTACCTGAGGAAGCTATGAAAGGAAGAATAGTCAGCGAATATAGGAAGAAAGCTGAGGAGCTAGGCATACCAAGCAGAGAGATACTTGAATTTACGAGTATATATTCATCCTATATCAGAACTGGGCTCACCACGCCCTTTAGGCTGGAGCTGCCCGGATACTGCCTAAACCGATTAGATGAAATATGTAAATTAGTGTTTACAACATCAGAGGAGGGAAGCGGTATACCATTCTCAATAAGCGAAGCAGACCGCCTCACGAAAGTGACAACTAACATCTCAAATATACGCACATTGATGATCTATTCAAAGGCTCTCGACCTCGTTCACAGAGGAGAGATGCAGATGCGAGATCTAACCTTACTGGCCTTGCAGCACGGCGAGCCTTGGACACTTACTGATAGAGAGTATGTCTCCAGCATAATGGAGGGGGGAGGGGAATAAAATGGAGAAGTCCGAAGTTAAGCCCATAGGATACGCCCTTTCCGGATGTACACATGACTCTTTAATCTTCGTTGTCATGGAGGATGCCCGTGTTAAGTTTAATCATTTCTACTTCATTGAGCACCCTACAAACCCTGACTTATGGGTTCTCACGAGAACCTATCGGATACAACCCTATAATCCTGAAATGATTACTGGCAGAACTGGACCCCTAGCCGGGAAGAAGGGAAGAAGAGCCGAGTATGGAAAAAGACTTGAGTACACAGTTGCCTTTGCTGAGATTCTGGGATACTATGACGAAAAAGGGAAATGGCGCATGATGGAGGTGGCTCCTTCACCTTGGGATCGAGTTTATGAGCCGAGCGAGGAGGCTCTGAAACGTTTCTTTATACCCAAGACCCGCGAGAGAGATGTTCTCCTCCTTGAGATAGGAAAAGTTCGTGGAACAAATATTCCGGTTTATATAGACTTAAACTCGATCGCGAAGGGGCACATGTTCGTTGCTGGCATGACAAGATCTGGGAAATCAAGCTTCATAATAAACATGGTTGCGAAAGCTTCCCGGCTGAAACCAAGACCTCGCTTCATTATATTCGACATTAGAGGTGAATATAACAGTCTTAGAAAGTACGGTGCGAAAATACTTCCATACACGGAGTTCACCCCGGCCATAACGGATCCAAATGTTATCGCGGATAAGCTTGAACTAAAAGGTAAAGAAAGAAGCCTTCTCATAGAAGCCATTCGCTCACTACGGAATGAAGGGGCAGCAATAAATAGAGACAATATACTAGCCAGGGTCAGAGAGATACTTAAGCAGGGTGTAATCTACAAGACTGTTAAGAGCCAAGAAAAGGCGCTTTCGGGGATAGAGTGGTTTCTGGAGAATAAAGGCACATTCATAGACGAGCAGAGTGAACCATTGGACATAATTCCGGAGATAAAAGAGAATCCCTTGATAATCATTGACTTCTCAGTAAACACAGATATAGAAGCGCAGCAGAGAACAGCTAAGTACATCCTTGATCGCATTAGGAACTATGCAATGGAGAGGAAAGATTATGGAGACTTCGCATGTATAATCGCGATTGAAGAGGCGCAGTACTTTGCTCCCGAGAGGGGAACGGAGGTTAGGGAGTCAAGTGCCCAATCCAGCGTTAAGGCATCAATGATCGAGACTGCAAGTCAAGCTGGAGGATACAATGTCGGGCTGATTCTATTAACTCAGAGGCCAGCCTATGTCTTAAAAAGCGTAATCTCTCAGTGCAACTCCGTAGCTTGCTTCAGATTAAAAAGTGGAAATGATCAAGATGCCATTCTTCAATATACAGAGTATGGATCTGAGAGGCTAAGAGACTACTTGCCAGGCTTGGCGGATCATGAAGCGATGCTTTGGGGCTTAGCCATACCAACACCCTTCCCGGTCATAGCTGAGATAGAGGTTGAGGAGTATCCGCAGAAGGCAGCTGCCTTTGCGAGGTCGGCATGGGAGAAGATGGAAAAAGAGGAATCTCAATCCCTAGAAGATAGCCTCTCCGGTCTTCCCCTTCACCTTAGGGAGGACTAGAAGGGCGAGGCGACATGATGTGAAGCTGATTGTGGGTTCCGATTTTCACGGAAACGAAGCGATGATCAAGAGATTCGCAGCCGAAGCTGTTAAGGAGAACGCCGAGGCTATGCTTATCTGCGGAGACCTAACGAACTTTGGCAGCCTTAAGGAAGCGACCCGTCTGCTCTCCATACTCTCCGAGACTGGGGTGCCAGTATTATTTGTTCCGGGAAACTGCGATCCGCCGTCCCTTCTAGGAGCAAACTTGGAGGACGCGAAGCTTTTGCACGGTAAAGCTACAACTTATGGGGAGTTATCCTTCATTGGTATTGGAGGTAGCCCTCCCACTCCATTTCACACACCCTTCGAACTCAGCGAGGAAGAAATAATTACTGATCTGAAAAGAGCGGCAAAGAATATAATCGACTATAGAAGGCTTATCCTTATTTCGCATTCTCCGCCTCATGGGACACGACTTGACAGAACAATGCTTCATCTACACGTTGGAAGCTCAAGCATAAGGAGATTTATTGAGGAAAATGAGCCTCTCCTTGTCTTCTGTGGACATATACATGAAGCTAAAGGAGAAGATAAGATAAAAAGTACGATCATAGTTAATCCCGGACCCGCGAAAGATGGAGATTACGTAATAGCATTGGTTAAGAAAAACGATATTAGCATCGAGTTCCGCTCTTTTTATGATTAGCTGAGTAACGTTTAAAAGATTCGAGGCTACTTAGGTTTTAGTCTTCGCGAGGTCTCGCCGATGCCGTTCAAGAAGGGTGATTTCCTCTTAATAGATTACGTTGCCAGAGTGTCTGAAACAGGGAAAGTCTTTGACACCACGATCGAGGAGGTTGCAAAGAAGGAAGGCATATACCGGGAAGGAGCATCGTATGAGCCCATGCTGGTCGTGATAGGGGAAGGATGGATACTTAAAGCCCTCGACGAAAAACTTATCGATTTAGAGCTTGGAAAGAAAGCAACCATAGAGATACCTCCAGAGAAGGCATTTGGAGAAAGAGACCCCAACAAGATTCGTCTCTATTCCCTCCGGAAACTCAGGGCGCAGGGAATAACTCCTCAGGTAGGCATGCAGATCCAAGTTGACGGGCGGCTGGCAACTGTTAGAACAGTTGGTTCAGGAAGAGTACTTCTTGACTTTAACCCGCCCCTTGCAGGCAAGACACTTATATACGAGGTTACAGTTCAGAAAAAGCTCAGCACATCTAGGGAAAAGATCCTCTCCTTGATACATCGGAGAATCCCTCAAGTTGAGCAGGAAAAGTTTAAGGTAACCATCGGAAAGAATAAGGTGTCAATAGAGATTCCAGAGGAAGCTTTCTACATTGAAGGACTACAAGTTGCGAAGAGAGGCATATTCCTAGACATAACTAAATTCTTCCCTGAAAAGACAACAGTCACATTTACTGAAACCTTTAAGAAACAAGTTGAAGAAGCACCTTCTTCCGAGGAACACCGAGAGAGCAAGGAACACTCTGAATGACGTCAGATATGATACATCGATCTCCAGATTTTAAACCTTCGGGAAAGCAAAGATCATAGTATGCGCATTCCTCCCTACTACATTCCGGGGTTCTGAAGGTTATTACCGCTCCCTGAATTGCTTGCACCGACGGGATCACCGCTGATACTTCAGCGTTAACCACCTCTACTACCTGCATCTCAATCTTGTACTGTTTACAGAGGAGAATCCTATCGCGGATCTTCACAATCTTATAAATCCGTCCGGGCTCCACATTTTCCGTGCACACCTTGGAGTATTCGCAATCCTTACATTTGGATCCGGGACCTCTATAGATAAAGAGATTACCGACCTTTGCGTAGCTCTTTCCTACAAGAGTAACTATTCTTTTCTCATCCAATCCTCATATCCCCGGGAAAATCAAACAGATTCAGAAAATCTCCTAAGGGTATTTAAGCTTATTATTACGATGGTGAAAACTGCTGAAAGATGCGGGACGCCCCTTGGAGAAATAAGATTCTCTCTGATGTAAGAGATTCTTAAGAGAGGCTAATTCCATTATTATGAGATTTCCATCTCGGATTTTCAATATTCATTTCACTTCCCAGTCGCTAACGTTGCTACGAATATACTACGGCAACTTCTCGATTCGCCAGTTAACCGTCGCATATGATACTTCGCTAATTTCAGCCTAGATTGCGGCATGATTTTATTAATTTTGAAAAGAAGCACATGAAGCGTTCATAGACGAATTCTCTCCATGCCGTTTATGAGGATCCATCTTGAGATAAACCTTCTGTGAGAGGTATACCTTTTATCCATAAGGAAAAAATGACACCAGTCATCCCTATGCCGTATTCCTCTTCCAAGTGCTTGATTTGCCGCTCTAAATGCATCCATGACATACCATAAATTCCCAAGCCCAGGCTTCTGCTTGTTAAGATACTTGATTTGTGCCTTAACAACCGGATCCTTATAGTCAGCATAGGGTAAGCCTATATTGAAGATTCCCCGAGCCTCCTCATAGGGAAAGTTTGAACCCTCAGAGTTTCTTCCCCGAAAAACGGCTAGTAGAATAGCTCCTTCCTCTGTTTTCGCAGCTTTCTTATACTCGTTAACTATCTGTGCATTCTCTCTGACAGATCTACCCTCTTCGAAAATTCTCTTCCCAGACATGAATAGGCGGTCTTTTCTTTTCTCAATGAAGCCGTTTCGAAGCCATATGTCTAAGGCTTGTTTCATCATCTCTCTCTGAGGAAAGAAGATTAAAACCCCATTAGGCACGTTTTTTACAAGCTTGGAGACTCTTTCACCATATGTCCTCAGCATCTCCTCGCTTCTCTCTCTGAACCTCGTTGAGACTGATGTATCCACATAAGTGCGTATATTTTCCGGCTTCGCTATCGCGGAATACGTTTTGCATTTAGCCTCTGGTAAACCGAGGATCTCCGTAAAGTAGTCCATTGGAGAGAGAGTGCCAGACATTATTAGAGCTGAGTGAGCTTTCTCTATTACTGGTTTTATGGCTAGACTTGGATCTAGGCATCGATATTCAATAACTTTCATGCCAGACTTAGACATTCTATAAATTGCTACGTAACTTTCCCTCTCACCCGATTCTACTAGCAGAAGAAAATTAAGTATTCCGTTAAGATAGCATACTGGAACACGGCCTTCAGAGATCTTATACTCCCTGATCTCGTCGACTATAGGTGTGTAGAGATCAACTATTGAAGAAATACTTTCACCTAAGGCCTTTTCGAGATCGCTAAGAAATTCGGATCCAGACTTTAAGGAAGGATCGGCTGAAACTTTTTTATCAAGATATTCAAGGAGTATTTCTAGGAAGTCAGAAGAGTATTCAACAAGTTCGAGTTCCTTTACCGCGTTATTTAATCCGCGTTCGGAAAGAGAATCGCTTAGGACCTCTTGGCCTATCTTATCCGCGTTATGTGCCTCATCGAAGATCAGAATGTTTCCGTCTATACTAAGTCCAACCTTGACCCGAATATTCTCGTTGAAGATATATTGATATGGGGCTACGACGACTTTGCTCTCCCTTGCAACCTCTCTTGAAAGGAAGTATGGGCAGATACTGTTTTTCTTACCGTACTGAATCATCTTCTCCACTGAGAGAACGGATGGAAGCGTAAGATTCAAGCCAGCAAGATCGGTTCTGTAGGGGCATCTATGTGTCTTTCGCAGAATCCTACAGGCTTCTATAGCTTCGGAAAGCGGGAGTCTTTTGCAAGCATCGTTCAAGCAGAGATTTTGACGGCTTGCTAAGGCCACGGCTGAAAATTCTGTTCCAGCTTTCCTATTTATCTGCTGGATCTCGTGTAGAACCTGACGTACTTGCTCATGTGTTCTAGTCGCGTAGATTATCTTCCGCCCAGTTGAAAGAGCGGAGGAAAGAGCGCATGCGGTCTTACCGAATCCGTTACATGCCTCAACTATTAAGACTCCGCCTTCATGAAGGATCGATTCAGCGTCCTTCATGAACTTGAGCTGTTCAGGATACGGCGTGTAGGGAAAAAGATCGAGAGGCTTCATTTCGATTCAGAGACCCCACTTTTTGACTTCTAGACTGTTTCACCTAGGCACGTAATAGTCTTCTGCTTCGCTTGGGACAACTAATACTCTACGGGATGGAAAACCATTGCTAAGGCTCCATAGAGCACTACGTCGTCTCCTAGAGGAGTGATCTTAATCTCTGGAATGCGGTTTCTAGCATAGTCATCGATATATCGCCTTATAGGTTCGATGACAAGATTTATGTTTCTAAGAGCGATTGAGCCTCCAACGGTTATCAGTGACGGGTCATAGGCGTCTACTACGCATGCGAATCCTATGGCGTTTAAGCGGCCGATTTTTTCGATTATCTCAAGGGCAAGTGGATCTCCGGCCTTGGCACAGTCATATAGAATCTTGGAGGTTACTCGTTTAGGATCTCCCGCTGCGGCCTTCATGAGGAGGCTAGACTCGATACTTTCTCTACTCTTATTTGAAAGCAATAGCTCGACGTAGTTGGGTATGCCGTTTCCAGAGCAATATGCTTCCCAGTGACCTCTCTTTCCGCAACCACAGAGCAGTCTTCCTTCATAATCTATAGTGAAGTGACCTATCTCAGCTGCGTTTCCATCCTTTCCGATAAGTAAATGACCGTCCACGTAGACGCCTCCGCCTATCCCTGTGCTTAAGGTGATGTATGCTAGATTCTCATGTTTCTTTCCAGCTCCGAAGAATCTCTCGCCGACGACGGCTGCTGAGCAGTCATTTAGAAGATAGACGGGCACATGGAATTCATCTTTAAGCGGTTCGACGAGCGGTATGAAGTCGTACGGAATATTAGTTGGCTTCATTAATCCGCCTTTCTTCAGATTCAATGGTCCCGTTGAGCCTATGCCTAAACCAGCAATCTCCTTAATTCCAGTATTCCTTTTTAGACGGTAAATAATCTGGATAATTTGCTTGCTGACGCCTTCGGGACCTCTAGTCTTCTCGGTTCTTTCAGAGGCTCTTGCGAGAATTCTACCTTTCTCATCTCCCAGAGCCACGCGAATATTTGTGCCGCCTAAGTCTATGCCTACAGCTATCTTCTGTCTCATGCCTCATCAAAATATCTCTATCAAGCCTTCAGATAAAAGGTTGTTTGGCCAAGGTGACTGTTCTAAAACATAGACATATTAGTGTTGTTCATTTATAGACATGCGGAGATGAAAGTTAAGGCGGGAGAAGATGAATAGATACTTGATACATGTAGCATTCGCTATAGTTCTAGGAGTAGTTGTGATGATTCTTCCCTTAACCATATATCATCAGATTGCCCTTTATGCTGAGAAGCAGTCGAGCATATGCGAGGCTGAGAAAGCCATGTCTAGAAGAAAAGAATTAATCGTTAACGCTACGTCGAAAGGAAAAAACGAAGTATTAAACCTTAAAATAGAGGAGGAGCCGATGATGAGGCTTACAGCGTCTCTTCCAGAGGTCGCATTAATAGTCGCCGTAGGCTTATCAGTAGCCATCCTTGCCTCTATGCTGATTAAGCGGATAATTTAATCCGTACCTCCAGATGTCTCCATGCGTACTTAAAGACTCCCATGAGATATGTAAAGCGATGCTTCACGCCCACTTGAATATTTTTCTCCCGTAGAGTAGCTCAGGTAGTAGTAGGAGGCCGCTTGTGGCGATTGAGCCGACTAGGAGCCATTGTTGCAGGTTGAGTGGGACTGTTCCGAACATTACTTGTAGGAATGGAACGTAAAGCAATGCAACTGTGCCCATAATGGAGACTATAACGGAAACGAGTAGGAACTTGTTTGATGTCCAGCTCAGCCGGAAAGCTGATTTTCTCTCCGATCTACAGTTCCAGACAATCATCAACTCACGTAGCGTTGCTTGAGTAAAGCACATGGACCGCGCTAGAGCTAGCCTTTCCGCCTGGCTTAGTCCTTCAGCTAGGAATCCATACTCGTAAACGAGGATGAAGATTCCTGTCGTTCCAAGATATTGGCATATGAATGAAATTATTATTTGAAGCAGTCTTCCATAGAGTATTCCTTGCTTCGGATCGCGTGGAGGCCGATTCATGACGTCTTCTAAGGGAGGATCAAAACTTAGAGCTGTAGCTGGCCCTCCATCCGTGACCAGGTTTATCCAGAGGATCATGGCAGCGGTTAGCGGCAATGGCATTCCGAGAAGAGCAAATGTCGCTATCACTGCTAGCTCATCGAAGTTGGACCGCATCAAGAAGAAGGCAAATTTTCGAATGTTATCGTATATTATGCGGCCGTGTTTGACAGCGTTAACTATCGTGGCGAAGTTATCGTCCATGAGGATCATATCCGCGGATTCCTTCGTAACATCCGTTCCCGTGATTCCCATGGCAACTCCTATATCCGCTTCTTTAAGGGCTGGCGCATCATTGACTCCGTCTCCTGTCATCGCGACTATGTGGCCCTTCTTCTTCAGAGCTCTAACAATCCGGAGCTTATGTTCCGGAGAGACTCTGGCATACACCCTAACATCCTCGACTATCTTTTCGAACTCCTCATTACTCATTCTGTCGAGTTCTTCTCCTGTTAGAACTAGACTCTCTTCTTCCAGAATCCCTATCTCCTTTGCAACCGCAACTGCTGTGAGCTTATGGTCTCCGGTGATCATAACAGTCTTTATACCAGCCTTTTTACATAGGCGATTAGCCTCTATGGCTTCCTCTCTCGGCGGATCAATCATGCCCATTAGGCCGACGAATACGAGGTTATTCTCTATCTCCTCCCCATACCTTTCTTTCGGTTTTGGAAGTTTTCTGTAGGCGAAAGCAAGTACTCGAAGGGCGTTGCTGGCATATTCCTCATTGATCTTCAGAATATTTTCCTTCTCATATTTCGTAAGCTTCCTTTCCTTTCCATCCTCATAGATTCTGCTACAGCGTTCAAGTATTACCTCCGGGGCGCCTTTGACGTAGGCGTAAATTTCTCCGTCTGGAGATGAATGGATGGTAGTCATCCGTTTCCTTTCGGAGCTGAATGGAACCTCCCCCAGACGTGGATATTGCTTTTCGAGGTCCTCCCGTCTCAGCCCAGCCTTGTAAGCCGCTACGACTAGCGCACCTTCAGTCGGGTCGCCTGTGATCCTCCATTGTCCACCATCGTTCTCTAGGCGTGAATTATTGCATAGGGCAGCTATCCTCAAGATTAGGGATAGGGAATCGTTACCTTTCGGATCTATGGGATCCGAGTTTAGGATAAATTCACCGGACGGCTCGTATCCGGAGCCAGTGACCTCCACTGTTTGTTTTCCGCAGAATATCCTCCGAACAGTCATTTCTCCCTTCGTCAATGTTCCGGTCTTGTCTGAGCAGATAACCGTCGTTGAGCCCAAGGTTTCGGCTGCTGCCAACCGCCGGATAACCGCATTATGCTTTGCGAGCTCCCGGGCTCCAAGCGCTAGAGCTATCGTCACGATCGCAGGTAAACCTTCAGGAACGGCTGATACGGCTAAGGCGACGACGACCATGAAATAATCTATCAGGTTCTTTGGTTCAAGAGCGGCAGGTTCCCGAATAAGTTCAAGAATGAATATAATGGCGCAGACGAGTATTATGAACTTTGTTAGGTTTTTAGCAAACTTGTTCAGCTTAACCTTAAGCGGGGGAGGCTTCTCCTCAGCTTCTTGAATCATACCCGCAATTCTGCCGAATTCGGTCTTCATTCCCGTAGCGGTTACTACTGCCTTCCCCCTTCCATAAATGACATGTGTACCCATAAAGACCATATTTTTACGGTCGCCCACGGGCGCATCTGCGCGGACGGGCTCCGTGTGTTTCTCAACGGGCGTTGACTCTCCTGTCAGAACAGCCTCATTCGTCTGCAGGTCATATGCTTCTATGATGCGGGCGTCAGCCGCTACTCGATCTCCCGATTCTAGGAGAAGTATATCTCCGGGAACAACTTGCTCTGCAGGTATGACTGTCTCTCTTCCGTCGCGTATAACTCTAGCACGCGGAGCTGCATATTCCTTCAAAGCCTCCATGGCTTTTTCTGAGCGATATTCCTGCACGAAGCCTACTGTAGCATTGAGGAGAACTATAATTAGTATTGTAATAGCGTCTGCGTAATCTTCCAGCGTCGCTTCCGCGCCCTTAACATAGGCTGACAAGAGCGAAACAATTATTGCGGCGATTAGCATTAAAACGAAGACATCTTTAAACTGGCGGAGGAAAATCTCGAATGGACCTGCTCTCTTCTTCTCTTGGAGAACGTTAGGCCCGTACTCTCTCAGCCTTCTTTCAGCCTCTTCACTACTTAAACCATTAACATCCGTGTTTAGAAACTTAAGGACTTCCTCAGCTTTTTCGGCGTGGAACGGCTTCTCCATGCGATCTGGCTCCTTGAAGACCGAGATCTGTATAAGATTAATTGAAGGTCTTGATGATTTCATTTCATCCAAACTTATTAAGGTTACGAATCTAAAGTGAATGATACAATAAAAATGCATGGAGGCTTCAAAATGTCAAGAATCAAATCTGTACTATTCGATCTTGGAGGAACGCTTATAAAAACAGATCCGGTGCCTGAAATCTTCCTTAAGATTCTCAGGAAACATGGGATCCACATATCACGGGAAAAAGCCGAAGAAGATTTTCCGGAATTCATGAAGGAGATGAGCACTGAATCCTTTAAGCTACCCTATAAAATCTTCTGGAGAATATACAATGTTAAAGTGCTTAAAAAGCTTGGGGTTAAGGGAGACCTCGAGAAAATAGCGGATATAGTGACTGACGAATGGTGGGACAATGCGAACCTTGAGATTTACGAAGACGTTAAGGAGACGCTTGAGGCTCTCAGGCAGAGAAAAATCAGCGTGGGAATAGTCTCAAACGGCTTTCAGAAGGATATCCGCGAGGTTCTTTCTAGGACAGGGCTTGAGGGAGTCTTCAACATAATCGTAGGTGTGGATGATGTTGGCAAGCCTAAGCCTCATAGGGAAATCTTCCTTTACGCGCTTGAAATGCTCAAAGTTGAACCTTACGAGTCTATCTTCGTGGGTGATGATCCCCATGCAGATTATGAGGGCGCCGAATCTGTGGGGATGAAGCCTCTGCTGATCGACCGGAAAAATATTGTTCAAGGTGATTATCGCAAAATTCGGGATTTAAGAGAATTAATCAGCTATTTATAGGAGAGTCGAGGATTCGCCTATAAGGGCTTCCTTCTCCTCCTTTGTCAGCTCAACATATCCCTTCTCCCGCGTCACAGTCGCGATATCAAAGCTGTCGCCAGTGTATACGTCTCGTTTTATAGCTGATCGTATCGCTTCCGCTACTAGCTTTAATCCCTCATTCAGGCGAACATCTTCATGATAGCCGCTCTCAAGAACTCCATAAGCAACGGGAGATCCGGAGCCCGTGGCGATCAGATTATCTTCTATCGCGCTTCCGAATGGATCCAGAGAATAGAGGTGATATCCGTCATAGTCGTATCCGCCGATGATTATCTGAACAGAATAAGGATAAAACCTCTGTGAGAAGAGAAGGTTTGATGCTAAGCTTGCAACTGCCTTGACTGGTATCTCACGTTTTCTGTGAATCTGATAAAGCGCAGCATTCGCTCTCAGAAGATCAAGAACGTTAAGGGCCTCCGCGGGGACGCCGGCAATAGTCATACCGATGTTTCGAGTCACTCTATAAACCTTCTTAACCTTTTTATGCGCAACAAATCCGGGAAGCATAGTCGCCCTAGTATCCGTCGCCATTATAACTCCATCTACACACTTAATCGCAACCGTTGTGGTTCCCTTAAGCTTCCAACGATCAATATTCAAGGGATGCATGTAAAAGACCTCAAGATCCAAGAAGACACGAAAGAAAATATAAACTTTTAGAACAGAGACGCCTCCTCAGAGAAGGAATCGAAATATAAAACTTATTAAATCGAAAATATTAGTAACAAAATAGTAATACGCAAGGGCCGGTGGCTCAGCCTGGTTAGAGCGTTCGGCTGATAACCGAAAGGTCGAGAGTTCAAATCTCTCCCGGCCCACCACTTTTTGGTCATCAGCTCCAGAAAGATTAAAATCAAGGATGTCAGGGATACTTCCACCCTCAGAAAAAGAGCGTACCCCA
>JAGGUU010000142.1 GCA_021158305.1 Candidatus Bathyarchaeota archaeon | reverse complement strand
GTTCTCCATCTATAGTCACATTAAATGATGTTTCTGGCGTTAAGCCTCCGCCCATTAATAGGACCTTTGTTCCAGTTGGGCCAGATGATGGTGAAATGGCTAGTGTTGTCAAGGCAACACGGAAGTCCGCGGAAGCGGTTAATCCATACTCATCCGTGGCAGTTATTGTGTAAGCTTCTGTTTGAACAGGAACCGATGGAACGGTGATAGCTGTTAAGAAGCCACCTGTTGCATTTGTCTTTGTAGTTGCATATTCCTCGAGGCCGCCAAAGTCTATCGTGATCTCTATATCTGCCTTTGCGGTGAAGTTTACGCCTTCAATCGTTATTGTTGAGCCAGGTGCTCCAGAGGTCGGTGTAACAGTAATATCGGATATTCCTGTAACCTCAAAGTCCGCTGTTGAATTTACATCTTTATGTCCATGTACCCACGCGGTTATTGTGTATGTATCTGCCTCCTCAACTGTTGGAATGACGAATTTGCCGCTGAATCTTCCATCAGATCTAACTTTAATATCCTCTATAAGTGGACACTCAGTACCATCAATTGTAATATTGATGTACTCGCCTCCTTCTATGTCTGTTCCAGTGAAGCCTCTGCCAGTTATCTCCACAATTGTTCCTGTAGGACCTGACGTTGGACTTAGAGTTATCGCTGGACCTATCGTAAGCGTAGCAGTAGCCTCGTTTCCATCTTCATCTTCTGCTTTCACAGTATGGTCGCCAGCAGCCGTGCCTTCAGGAACCTTGAAGGTGCAGGGACCAAAAGATCCATTCTCATCTGTCTCAACATCACTCGGGCTTGTGGTGAGCTCCTCATCATCTAAGTAAAGCGTAATTGCCTTCTCAGCTCCGAAGCCTGTTCCACTAACCGTAATAGTGTCTCCTTCAAGAGCAGTATCAGGCGATAGGGTAATCTCCGGCTTTAGCTCGAATGAATAAGTTGCAATTGTTCCTTTATTTGCATCAACGACGATGATGCTGTAAGTTCCGCAAACAGTTTCTGGAATAGTTACTGTGATAGTGTATGATCCATTATAGCCTGCTTTTGAATACACCTCGCCCAGCTTATTCTCAGGAGCCTGCGTATCCCAGTAGATTAAGACCAGTCCACCCGGATTAAGAGTATCCCAGCCGCCTACAACAACTTCGTCTCCAACATTACCCTCAGTTTTATCTAAGCCCTCAACAACAGTGAATTCTGCGTAGTCCCACTCACCATCATCGATGTAATCATCATCGTTTACATCTTGCCATGCGACAATATAGTATGTAGCACCGTTCGGCGGCACATCCGGCACTGTAACGTCAACTTCATATTTGTTGGTAGTGCCTTTAGTTGGTTCCTCTACGGTTTCTAGGTGTTTCCAGTTCTGTGCATCCGGTGTGGCAGATGAGTATGCATATCCATATTCAATATCTGCCGCTACTGGTTCATTATATGACCAGTATATCTTGACTGGATAATCTTCGGTTATGTCATCTGGCGCCGTGCCATTAACGGTAACGGTGACTCCTATCGGCCCGCTGTCTGGAGAAATCGTGTCGATTAGATCCTCATACTTCGCTGCTTCAACGTATGGTGCGGGAATCGCTAGGATTGAGACTATTAGAAGCGTCGTTATCAGAGATGATAGTATCTTCTTATTCAATGGCATTCTCTCCTCTCTTCCAAATTTTTGTTGGTTAATTTTTTCCTTAACGAGCATTTATATTTTATGTAAACAATCCCTAATGCGTATGAGAAAATGTACACACTTTCTAGCGTTAACCTTAAAATTATGAGGAATTCTTGGCATTTAAACTCTTAAACTCTAAGATTATCATCCCTTTCATATAGTCGCTTCTAGTTGTTTCGTATCCCATGCTGTGAAAGGCGCCCTCTACATATTTTAGGAGAGCCTCGGTTCCCTCATCCGTAAGCACCGTTGAGAAGCATCTCAGCTTGACTGAATCTCCTTCATTCTTAACTTCAATCTCATTCAAGTCCCATCTCGACGCCTCAAGAAACTCTTTGAAGGCTCCTACTGGATCCTCAAACTTCTCCTTCAAATATTTCCCATGCAGCCTCCCACTCTCATACCATCTCTCCTTGAGGCTTCCGCCCCTACCCTTAGAAGCCGCCTTGATGAGGTAATTGAAGACACTTAGCGGAACAAATGTTCCGCCCAGAACTCTATTCGCCTTTGTAACTGCAAGCAGATCCGCCGCCTCTTTCAATCCATAGCCAAGCTTCTTCGCCAAGAGAGCAAGCTCTATGGATTCCTCAACGAAGACCCCTAAAGATTTACCCTCACTCCTCGCAACTTCCATGGCTTCTCTTATGAGATCCTCAGAGACATATACGAGCCGCCTACTCTTCGACATCCAAATCCTTCCTGATGGCTTTAATCCTTATAGATCCACCTGAGACATCTTTACTTGATACTTTGTAGCCGAAAGTCTCTAACGCGCCTTCAAGGAAAGCAGAGTACAGGATGGCGTAAGACTCTGGGATTCTGGGACTTATCATTCGAATATAGACTGCCTCCCCGTCCTCCTCAATAACTACTTCCGGAATATTCCACATATATGCCTTCAGGCTTCTCTTGAACGCTTCGAAGGATCCTTCGGGCTCCACAGTCATGTATCTTTTAGCAAGCCACACTCCAGCTTCAAACCACTTCTTGAGAGCTTCCTCCCGGGCATTCTTATAGGCTATGTCAGCCATATCATACCATAAGGCTTCAGGCCCAAGTATAAATCCATCCTTCTTAGCCTTTTTGGGAATCCAGCTCTCCTCGAAGAGCTTTCGGAGGTTAACCCCGGCTTCTTCAGCTTGAATCGCAAGCTCCAATATCTCGTTCACCATACTGTAGAGGGTGTAGCCACGCTGCTTCGCTATATCAATCAGCCTGTTAGCCAGATCCTCCCGGGCGAAGAGAGTCTTTCTCTTAACCGCAGACAATAAGCAACCCCATTTTTAAGAAGAAAGAAAGAATCTAATTAGTGTTATCCAGCCTCCTATGCACCGCAGATAATGTAAACCTTAAATTCAGCTGAAGCAATACTCATTTAGGCTTTTAGAGGCATGAAAGATGTCCAGCGTCAGGGATAAGAGCTCATCAAGTATTCCTTACATCAAGGAGCTTGAGAAGGCGGCGTTGAAGATTCTTAGAGAGAACCCGGATGATAAAGAAAGGTTGAAGGAGATGCTTGAAGAATATGCCAGCCGGTACTCCAGAGAGTATAACATTAGAACTTGAGAATATAGGCTGCCTGAAAAGGCTACGCCTAGAATTCAAGCCCGGGATCAATATAATTAAGGCGCCAAACGCCTCGGGAAAGACGACTATAGTCAGAGGCTTTTCAAGCATGTTCTCGGATAAAATTCCGCCATCACACATATTAGCACTAGACGAGCTAAGAGGAAGAATACGAGTATACTACGGCGGAAAGATATATGAGAAAGTCTTCAGGAGAACCCCCTCAGGTCATGTAGTGGCCCAAGGAGATGTGCTTCCCTTTGCTGATCCAAGGGCATTCGACGCATGCGTCGCCCTAGCCGAGACAGGCATAGTGCATAGAATTACTGGAGGAAGCACAGTATTCCGTAAATACCTCGAGAATCTATCATATGGAAACTATTATAGCGCTTTAATCGAGGCCTCACGGGAGCTTATAAATGAGTATGGAAGGAAACTAGCGAGTCCGAACTTTAGAAGATTTGAAATGCTTCCTCTTTTACTAACTGAACTGACCGATCTCCACATGAGACGAGACGAAATCAGACAGAAAATTGAAGATCTGAAAAGGAGTCGCGAGAACAGACTTCGGGAGATAAGATTCAAAATAAATGAGAAGAATTCCATATTCTCTCGGGAAGAGGCTCTTCTATCACAGTTAAATAGAGATCTTTCCCTCGAGGAGGAAAGAGAAAGGAACCTTCAAGAGCTATTGAATATGGCTGAAGAATCATCAAAAATCATTTCCAGCATAAAGATGAGCATAGCCTCCTCCCAAGAAAGACAAGCAAAACTTAAGAGGGAGATTGAAACTCGCAGGCGTCTCCTTAAAGAGCTTAAGAGCGACATTGAAGAGCTGAGGAAAAGATTAAGAAAAGAGGAGGAAGGTTCTCCGGAAATTAAAGACCTTGAGGAAAAACTAGAGAAAGTTAACAAGATGATCATACTGAAGGAAGAGGAGATTCAGCAAGCTGAACGTTTTCCTCCCGATGATGCAGAGTATCCAGGGAGACTAGTCGTAGATGTCCGCTCTGAGATTCTGAGAAAAATTGAGTGGCTTGAAATGGTTATGGGATATTTCCAGGAGAGATACATGCGGCGCATGACGAGCGCGAGGCGTAGATTCAACAACAACGTTACAAGAGCCTTCAGGGAGCTTAATCTCAAGGGATTCGAGAATGTCTTTTTAGATCAAGATTTCTCGCTTCAAGTCATGCGGAAAGGAAATATCCGCCAGCCCGTTGAGACATTGAGCGCATCTGAGAAATTAACGATAAGTCTGGTGTTGATGCTGGCTGCTAAAGAGACCTTCCTGCCAGAATTTCCCCTTTTCATAGTTGATGAGTTAACTCTCAGCTATGATCCGGAAAGGTTCTGGAGGCTTATGGAGTATATTAAGAGACGGGTTCCCTACCTTATTGTTACGTCACTTGCATCTAGCCCTTTGGATATACCGAAGGTAATTCATAAACCATGAGATAGAAATCTAAGTGTGAGGTGAGAAGTAGTGAGTGAAAACTCTTGGAGACAATCGTTCGAGAGTGTATGTCGAGAACTCGAAATGGCAAATAGGAAGAAGAATGCACTGGACGATCTTTTGGCCAAGAATAGAATGTCAAGGCCGACATATGAGTACCTATCGAGAAACTTAGACGAGGAGATCAGTAGATTAGAGATCCACCTGAAATCTTTAACGAAAAATATGAATAAAAGAATAGATGAGCTGCGGAGGCAGATAAGACTCCTCGAAGGATTCCTAGCTCATCTTGAGCTTCTCCATATAGGGTTTGAAGTGGATGAGGAGACATATAACCAGCAGAGAGACGCAATAATAGATGGGATAGAAGCATCAAAAGGCGAGATGAGAGAGATAGAGAAAGCCTTAGAGAAGATAGGCAACGAATAGAAAACATCTGTTTGACATCAAACGTCACCTCTGATGCCCAGAATATTTTCATTCTAAAACGTCACATTTAATTATCAGTTTACGTTCATAAGTTGAAAATATTCGGATAATGCTTAAATATTCCAGTAAATCTCTAGAAGACTCGTCTAGGTGAAGACTTTGAGTAGAGAAAGAGAGGATCAGCGTTCAGAGAGACTCGAGGAGTGGACGCCACGCACAAGGTTAGGTCGCCTTGTCTTAGAGGGTAAAATCTCCTCCATCGAAGAAATCTTCGCTGAGGGTATGAAAATACGCGAGCCTGAAATAGTTGATATGCTTCTTCCAGACCTGCAGGAGGAAGTTATTCACATAGGTATTGTTCAGAAGCAGACGGACGCTGGGGAAAAGACGAGATTTAAAGCAATCGTAGTTGTGGGGAATGGAGACGGATATGTAGGCATAGGCTCAGGGAAAGCCGACCAAGTTAGAACAGCCATAGAGAAAGCAGCGAATGAAGCTAGACTCAACGTAACCATAGTTCGTAGGGGATGCGGCAGCTGGGAATGCGGCTGTGGACAACCACACTCTCTGCCGTTTGAGACCGTTGGAAAATCCGGATCAGTTGTGATTAAGATTATTCCTGGACCTCGAGGCTTAGGACTCGTTGCAAGCGAAGTTGCGAAGGTTATACTGAGACTAGCGGGAGTAAGAGACTGCTGGACTAGAAGTTACGGCCAAACAAGAACTGTACCGTCCTTCGCTTACGCCGTCTATAATGCTCTTAAGAGAACCTATGAGATAGTTACTCCTATGGATTGGGTGTGAAGTTATGGAAAAAGGTCAGAAATGCTTGGCTGTCGTTCGAATTCGAGGCATCGTTAACGTTAGGAAGGAAGTTGAGGACACGCTGAGAATGCTTAATCTTCAACGTAACTGTCATGCCACACTTATAGATGACCGCCCATCCTTCCTAGGAATGCTTAGAAAAGCTCAGAATATTGTAACGTGGGGTGAAGTCTCAAAGGAGACGATAAGCCTCCTGTTGAAAAAGAGAGGCAGAACTATTGGAGATACGCCTTTAACAGACGAGTATGCTAAAAAGATTGGATACAAATCATTAGATGACCTCGCAGATGCAATATATAATTTGAAGGTTATGTTGAAGGATCTTCCCGGCGTTAAACCCGTCTTCCGACTTCACCCTCCCAGAAAAGGATTCAAGGGATCTATAAAGAAGAGTTATAGGGCTGGGGGAGAAGCTGGATATAGGGGAGAAGCTATCAACGACCTTATACGCAGAATGGTGTAAAAGCCCGTTAGGTGATGCGGAATGCCGCATAAGCTTAGGAAGATCAGAAAGAAACGTGGATCCAGAACTCAGGGATACGGGAGGGTTGGGCAGCATAGGAAGAGCGGAAGTAAAGGGAGAAGAAAGGCGGGAAGACACAAGCATGGATGGAGCTACGTTCTCAGATATGAACCAGACTACTTCAAAAAGAAGAAGCTGAAGCCAAGAATAGACAAGTCTGAGATAAGAATTCTTAACCTAAAGGATCTTGAGGAACTCGCACTTCAGGAGGCTATAGGAAAGAAGAAGATAATCCTCGATCTAGAAAAGATGGGCTACGATAAGCTTCTCGGAACAGGAAAGCTATCGCTGCCAGTAACAGTCAAGGTTTCAGCATGCTCCGAAACAGCTCGCGAAAGAATAGAGGCTGCCGGAGGAAAGGTCCTAACAAGTCATTCTTAAATAGGATTTCACAAAAAACTTTAACTGACTGAAGAGATAGAGGGAGATATTTGGCTGGTAGATTCCTCAGAGCGTTCGAGCCCATCATAAGAATTATACCCGAAGTTAAAAGCCCGACTAAGAGAGTTAGCTTTAACGAGAGACTTTTCTGGACCGGAGCCGCTCTGGTAATCTTCCTAGTAATGAGTGAGGTTCCGCTTTACGGGCTAGGCGGCGGAGGCATGGAGAGCCTAGCCTACTATCGTGTAATCTTCGCTTCAAGTCGTGGAACGCTGATGGAGCTCGGGATAGGTCCAATAGTTACCGCAGGGCTTATACTACAGATGTTAGCCAGCGCAAAGTTCATTGAAGTTGATTTCTCAAACCCCGAAGACCGATCGCTATTTACCGGTGTAAGCAAGGTATTCTCAATACTTCTAACAGCTTTCCAAGCGTCAGCTTACATAATAAGTGGCTTATTCGGCAGACTGAATTTTATCCAGTCAATAATAATATTTCTCCAGCTACTCTCAGCCGGGCTGATCGTGATACTTCTTGATGAAATGGTCCAGAAAGGATGGGGAATCGGAAGCGGAATAAGCCTCTTCATTCTGGCAGGTGTAGCGCGGCAAATAATGCTTTGCTGCTTCTCCGTAATTGTAGTCGGCGAAGCTGGATCTGTAAGACCATATGGAATAATATCGGCTCTT
>JAGGUU010000162.1 GCA_021158305.1 Candidatus Bathyarchaeota archaeon | reverse complement strand
ATACCATTCCAGGCGGCTTTAGGCATGCTGATCGGCGCGACGGCGATTTACATTTTCGGCAACCATCTCCTCGTCAGGTATGGGATCACGGGATTTGCTGAGGAGTACAGCTACGGCATGAGCATCCAATTAGCCTGGCAGCGTTCAGTCTTATGGATTTGGGGAATGGTTATCGTTGGATTCGGAGTCGCAATCGGATTAGTTCCAATCTTACTACATCCTAAACGTGTCTCCGACGCATTCAAGTCCTTAGGTCGAATAAGAGGTGCCCAGCTTCCCATCCGTCTGATCATCGGCCTATTTCTAGGATCGACAATAGCCCTATCTATCGTTGATCATCTTCTAGCTCCAGATCTCCCATTCATATACTTCATATTACTTAATGTGATCTGGCCTTTCCTCTTGATTATAATCATGGTTCGAGCTGAGGGAATCGGCGTAACCTTCAATGTCCCATACGTTAGAGAATTGACGCTTAAGGCGATAGGATATCCTGGAATTGACGCATGGTTCGTACCAATATATCTACCATCCTCATGGGTTACCCAATTCAAAATATGCGATATGACCTCAACTTCACATAAAGACTTCATCAAGGCAACCTTCATAATATTCCCCATAGCCCTCATCTTCGGATTCTTGACGACACAGTCACTCTGGAGCCTAGCTCCCATACCATCATCCGATTACCCAGGAGTCTTATATAGCTGGCCTGTCCAAGCAACTATTCAGGCACTATTCATATCCCCCGAAGCGGCAGAATTCTTCAGAGCGGAGCGTATCTTATATGGTTTCGCAGTAGGAGCAGTCTTGTATGCCCTAGGAGACCGTTTAGGATTCGCCCAAACAGTCGTCGGGGTTGCTGGCGGACTGAGTTCGGCTATACCCTCAGCTTTCTCAGTATTCCTCGGAAGCATCATTGGATTAGTCATATCTCAGTTCATTGGAGAGGAACGATGGAGAGAATACAGAGGAATAATCTTTGCAGGCATCCTCCTCGGAGAAGGGCTAGTAATATCTATCGGAACAGGTTTAGCTATAATTATAAGAAGCATGTGGGCGGCGCCGTACTAGTCATAGCATATGCCTTCACTTTTTTATCCTTTATTTACCTCATTAAATAAAACATGGTAAAACTTATATTTGTTCGAAAGGAAAATTATTCTGAATTAAAATGAGCCGTGAAGATTCAACTAAAAGAAATATCTTCATAGCTTTAGTCGCATTGATAGTTATAGTTGCAGCAATGCTTGCTTTAAGCCTCACGTCTCCATCTCAACAGCCACAACCAGGCGGCGGTGGCGGAGGAGGACAGCAAACGCAAGAAGTAGCACATGTAGTGGTGGATGACGCTGGCTTCGTAGGCGGAGAGGGAAGCACATTAATCAGAGTAACTGTGAGAAATGATGGAACTGTTGCCGTTAGGATTAAGGAGATTGTTGTAAAGGGAGAAGGCCTAGAAGGTTCCCAGATCCAGACTAAAACCCTGCCTCCCGGTCAGACAGCACAGTTAGATGTAGGCTTGAAGAAGGGCGCGGCGAAAAGTGGATCAAACCCCGTCACCTTCATAATAAAGACAGATAAAGGCGATTTCGAACAGAAGTATACAATTACAGTATCATAGCCCGTGAAGAAGCATCAGCATATCTTCGAAAAATAAAAGGTAACTTTCATATTTTCTCCACTTATCTTAGAGATAAATATTATCGAGTAGACTTCAGTCTTCACTTTCTCGGGATTAGAGTAAAGGCTTTCCCAAGTATTACGTAGGAAATCTTAATTCTCTATAGATTCCCCATGCTTTCAAGCGGTTAATATTGTCCCACCGGACCATTCTGAAGGAATGGTTCCGCATCTTATCCCCGTAGTCTCGACGTTCTATGCTGAGGAGAAAGTTCTCCAATTGCTTTCGCATATCCTTAGCTCTTGCTTTCTCTTCCTCTATCAAGTTGATCCTTTCACCCGGATCTGATTTTATATTAAAGATCTCATCGTTTCCGTCAGAATACCAGATGTATTTCCATTCAAGTGTCCTAATGGTCTTTATTCTTCTTAACCAAGGACGATAGTCAAAGTTGGGATCACGCCTCAAAGCTCGCTCAATAGTTTGCAGAGGCTTCTGATACTCGGCGATGATAAAGTCTCTAACGGGCTCATCATCCCATGTGGGGATAAGGCTTACTCCCTGCATCTCTTTTCTTACCATTTTGTCATCTATCCCGAGAAGATCTAATAAAGTCGGAAACCAATCGCAGATCTGAACCAGATGCTTTATCCTTTTCCCTTCGGGAACAACTCCAGGATACCGAACGATTAGAGGCGTATGGATCAAGTCGTCATATAGCGCAAGGTGATGTCCCATGTAGCCTTTCCGATCTAAGAGATCTCCATGATCACTTGTGATTATCAACAGCGTATCATCTAGAAGGTCGTTGGCTTCCATATAATCGAAGAGTAAACCCATTCTATGATCAAGACATGCTGTCTCCCCATCGTAAAGACTTTTAAGGATCTCCCAGTCTCTCTCGTTCATATGCCCATCTGGACGGTTTGGAACAAAGCCCATACGTTCCGCGAAAACATCTTGATTAACACTTAAAGCCTCCTCTTCTGATACGCCTTCAAGTAGGAATTTTCCCCTAAACGGTTGAGGCGCCCAAACCCTCAAATGCGGCTCAACGCAATTGATGAACATGAAGAACGGCTTGTCTTTATCATATCTCTTCTCAAACCAGTCTTGAACTAATCTAACCGTGTAGGCTGACCCTGAATCTTCCTCAGTTCTAAGCAAGAGCTTATCTTCTGGACCTACATTGACGGTTTGGCCTCTAGGCTTCCGGACTAATGTGAATTCTTCAAAGCCCCTGCAGATATCAGTCTCATCCTGATTTACCCAGCTATTATTAGAAAACGCAACTGTTTGGTATCCGGCTTTCCTGAGAACCTCCGCCATCGTCGGCATGTCACGTGATAAAAACTCGTAAGAGACTCCTGCTCCATGACCGGATTGATACTTTCCAGTGAAGAGGGACGCGTGAGACGGCACCGTCCACGAACCCGTTACGAAATGATTCTCGTAGACAACGCCTTCCTCAGCGATCTTCTGGATGTTAGGGGTTGTATTCTTCTCGAAACCATAGGGAGTCATATTTCGAACTGGCTGAGTATCCATCAAGAAAATCAAAATATTAGGTTTGCCTCCACCCTTCATAATAAAGCCTCCTTAAATCTTTTCTTAGATGAAAGGATCTCTTTATGTTTTTCTAATTTTTAATCTCTGTTTCAAGCCCGGAGATTATGCCTTCTTTGCTCTTCCACGAGCCATTAATAGAGGGCTATTTCGATGAGCTTTAGAAGAGAAATCCAAAATTCAAAAAGTTAAATATGTCTAGGGCTAGGGAATCCCTGAGTCTATAGACATTCGAGATGAATGTGAAGATCCTTCTTCCATCAGCTCTCCGAAAAAGACGCGGCAAGAAGAATATAACTCTTATTCCAGTTCTGCCTGATCCGAAGCCGCCAGCATCGCAACTACTCCATAATTCCCCTTCTGTGAATGGAATAGCGTCATCCTTAACTATCAAGTGGGGAACATCTTGAAATCTTTCCCCTCAGCTTAGTTAGGCCTTTAAGTCCCCTCGGCGAAGTAGACGAGCTCTCTATTCTTCTTAGTATACAAGTACGATATTTCCTTGGATTCCTGCCTAGAATCCATTCAGCTAATCATGCTATGAAATTCTAATCCTTCCAAAATCAAGACACGTCCATTATTTTCAACTCTTGAAACGGATTCTTAATCCGTTCCTCAACTGATCGATCATCAATCACGTAGCATATAATCTTGTTCTGTTTAGCAGCCTCCATAGCCAAGATTGCACAGAGCAGTACATCTTCCCCTGAGACGCAGACTATATCTACCCTTGAGACCAGATCTCTCACAGTATTCATTGTTTCCTCTAGATTTTGAGGATCGATACGTGAGACAATGAATTTAGGCGGGCGGATTCCCCTCGAAACAAGAGCTTTTCTAAGAGTATCTATCTTGTCATGTATCTCTGGATAAGTCGATATAATATACAGGGTAGAGGGGGAATACGTGTTAACCAGATTATAAAGTCTGCTGAGGTAAGGATCGAATAATGTGAGTACTTCAGACGTTGCGGCGCTCCATTCGAGAATAATCTTTCTAACATAGGTGGCAGTCGTACGGATGGCCTCCAATGGCTGAGAGGGCGCATCTCTTGTATTACATACTAGCTTCAGATCGTATTCCTTCTCTCCGGGTTGAATAACTATCTCATTCATGGTCCTCTCCATCTCTGGGAGGCTATACACAAACCTTATTTTCCTTCCCGCTTCTTTACCGGAGGCCTCCTCAAGTTTTACTTGATCTACATCCTTCACCTTTTCATCTTCTTGTAATCGCTTGATGATAAATGCTGTAAATGGTTCAATCTCTCGGCTTATAAGCTTAATAGGCAAATCTAAAACGTAGGGTTTATCGGTTCTTATTCTTACGGGGCGTTCTTCCTCTTCGATTCTCCATCTTCTCAGTAGTGAAGGAGTAACAAGCGTGGATGAGCGTAAAGCGGGAATCAAGGAAGCGGCTATCGCTGTTAGTCCAGAAACAAGAACAGAAATTATTCCCCATTCGACTGAAACCTTTTCTCGTACTTGAAGCCCACCTATTAAGGAAGCTAAACGATAACCTGATATTCCAAGGAGATAGCCAAATGCTCCGCCGATGAAGCCGATGATTGATGCCTCCGCGACGAATAATGCAGCTACATGCATAGGATTCAATCCCAGCGAAGACAGAGTAGCTATCTCGTTTCTCCGCTCATTTACCGCGGCGAACATTGACATTCCTATGTTCAGCATGACCAAAACCATGAGAGGAAAGATGCCCCAAACTCCTTGCATCTCGACATAGCTCTCTAGAGAATGTAGAGTTAAAGATCCTGGATGCGATACATAAGTTTTGTAATCATAGGTAAGAGCGATTATTCTCGCTAAAGATTCATAATCTTCAGTATTATTTAGCTGGATAACGACGCGTGAAGTAGACACCCTAGGTAAAGTAAGGGCTACTTCATAGGTCACCATAATGACGTTTTCCTCCGGGCATGGAAGTAGATTTTCCGCCACAACATAAGGCAGAAATGTTTTGCCATTGACATCAACTATTTTTCGCAGGGCGTCATCACTGAAGAAGCCTCGGATAATGAATTCCCGCCCGAATCCATAAAGTCTGTCTCCCACATCAACCTCTAATGATTCCCGCAATGAAGAGCTTATGATGATTCCCTTAAGATCATCGTCTTCCAAATAGCTTCCTTCCTCTACTACCCGGTCAATACCTGTAATGTTTGCTTCCTTGCTTGGGATGATGCCGATTACCCCTAGAACATTCATCCACTTCCCGCTCTCCGAATATAAGCGTCCAAGGGGGTTATCAAAGCTAACAGGGCTATTTTCCGCCTTAGGTAAGATCAAAGTTACATTTGGACGCGATTCTAGCCACTCAATAAATGAGTCGGGTAAGGATATGAACTGTGGAGCTCCGGCTAGAGGTTCATCTCTAACGAGTAGGGCATCGACGGGTAAAGCGGGCTTTAACTCTTTCCTCAATAATCCATATCCTGGAGATATAGAGGTCAAAGTGATAAATCCAGAGATAAACAGTATGATGCTTATTAGATTGATTATCGTCCTCATTCTTCTCCTTCTTAAATTTCGAATGCCTAACGAGAACGCCGCGGCAACCGCGCTTTTAAATTGTATCGATCGGTTCCTGTTCTCTTTCTCTTGGGAGAACCTAACTAAAAGGACCTCTGCGATTTTTCCAGATATTAAGACGAAAAGACTCATGATAACATAGTCTAATTGGGGAATAAGACGGCATCCTGGAAATACTAAGTAGAATATAATAATCAACAGAATGTAAAATATTGCTCCCGCAAGAGAAGTGACTGAAATCAAATACTTCATATTACTTATCGTTATCTCTAAGCAAGCAGATTTCTCTACTATGAGATGAGCGGATGCGTAGGCGACGAATAGGAACAAGAAGAGAGATGGAAGGAGCGATTGGGAACCTGACTGGATTAGCTCCTCAAGCATGCTTTTAATCCTCGACGCCGCGATGTAGGCGCTCCGCAGCTTCGCAAACGAATGGTCAAATTGCTTATTTCTCAGCAATAACAGGGATTCTTTAACCTTGCTGTAAGCATCCGAAAGGCCTTGTCTTTCTAATTCAACCATAAAACCAGCAGTTCGGCAGTCATCGAGCAGAGTGAAGCCAGAATTCAATATTTCATTTACATATTCGATATTTGATATAATGTTGCTTTCCCTGACGTCAACGGATAGCGCCTCCCCCTGCGACGCCTTGAAGTATCCGGCCCTCCCTGCCAAGATAAATGTGTGAGAATGTCCCTCTGGAAAGTATGCTTTCACTTCGATCTTAACCTTCGTATCAGCTGGAACTACAACTAGTCTTTCATCAAAGCCTAGAAATCTGAATAAATCCGAGAAACTTCCATATTCCCGAACAGGCCCGTTCCAATAATCTTTTTCAGCGTTTCCTTCAAGCTCTAAGACAATAAACTTGTAGCTTGTAGCTATCCTGCTCGTCTCCACATATCTTATTTCCCCATCCAAGTATAGAGACGCTCCCCTTTTTAGAATGAATTGATGTGAAGATATGGAGTTAGAGGATAACCAAGTGCGCCATCTATCCGGAACATAATCTATTCCAGGAGTATCTTT
>JAGGUU010000087.1 GCA_021158305.1 Candidatus Bathyarchaeota archaeon | reverse complement strand
TTGAGAGGGCCGAAAAATTCCTGAATCGTTATGAGAATGCCAATTTAGATCTGTCTTTAGGAATCGAACTGATGTATAATATATCACGGAGAAGAGATGACTGGAGGGAATTCTTCATCAAATTTCAGAATAGAATATTCTTTGGAACCGATATCGCAACGTGGCAAACAGTTCCTGAAGCCCTTGCCAGAATATGGCTACTAAGAAACTTTCTGGAATCAGATGAAGAATTCTTCACTCCAGACACTGCCGATAAGCTCTTAACAAGATATAAAGAACCATTTATGGGGCTGAAGCTTCCTGAAGGCGTGCTGAGGAAGATCTACTGCGAGAACTTCAAGAGACTCTGGGGAGAAAAACCGAAACCATTGAACATCGACATAGTTATAGATGTACTGCAGAAAAAGGGCGAGAAAGAACTCGTAACCGCAATTAAATCCATCAAGTAATGTCGCGTTTAAATTCTGAGAGAAGATATATCTATAAATTTAATTTTTAGGTTTTTATTTTCTAACTCATCTATTCTAACGCCTCTTTAGTCTAGATGAGAAAAGCACTTCGATTCCTTTACCCTTTCCAGACGAATTTTACATATATTCTTGCGTGTAATAAACAGAAATTTTATATATACATTTAATGTACATAAGTAACATAAATATTAAAATTAAAAAATATAGAGGGGGGGATTTTGGCTCAATCTTGGAAGGCATACGTAGTAGTGGCTCTTCTCATTGGACTAGCGATCGGAGCAAGTATTGCTTGGATCGCAAAACCAGCTCCGCCAGGTATGATTCCGAAAGAGGACTATGATAAGTTGAAGGCATCCTATGACTCTTTGAAGGCGGAATCTGAGAAACTTAGAGCTTTAGCTAGCAAACTGCTTGAGATAGCACCTGAGGGTGTTATAACGGTCAGGGTTTGGGGAACAGACTCACCAGCAGACGTAACGAGAACTACGAATATCGAAGCCGCCGCGGATAGGTTGAACAAGATATTTTCCGCGTTAGGTCTGGACATAAGTATCAAGGTTGAAGGAGAATTCTTCAGCAAGAAAGAGCTTATTGATAGGTTCGTAGCGGCCTGGGAGGCTGGAGAGGCTCCTGATATATTCGCCTACAAACTCATATATCCAGGCGCTATAGATATGATTGAGGCAGGCTACGTAGTTCCTCTCGACGAATACATCAGTAAATACGAGGATGAATTGGCCGATATTTATCCGAAGTTCTGGGAGTTTGTAACATACAAAGGTAAGATATGGGGTCTACCGCAAGATACTGAGGCGAGACCGCTGTATTTCAGGAAGGATGTATTAAGGAAACTAGGCTGGACGGAGGCTGATATCGAAGCTCTTCCTGAGAAGATAAGCACCGGCGAATGGACTATGGAGGACTTGATAGCCGTCGCCAAGGAGGCGATGGATAAAGGCCTCGTTAAGTGGGGGGTCTACCATAGAAAGGGCTTCAGTGAAGAGTTTCCATTCATAGCCCCCTACTACCAGTTTGGAGGTAGGCTTTTAGACCCGGCGACGGGTAATCTGGTACTCAATAAGAGCGCGATGTTGGAGACTTTCAAGCTTATCCATAGGATGGCGATAGAAGAAGAGATATTACCAAGGGATATGGTAGTGACCGACTGGAGAGTCATCCACACCGGATTCTGCACGGGTGAAGTCCTATTCTGGTTCGGCGGCACATGGCACTGGGCTGAATGGATAAGAGTGAAGTATAATCCAGATTTCACAGAAGAATACGCTTGGAAGAATATAGGCTTCGCCCTCACACCAGCGCCGAGACCCGGTCTAAAGCCTATAACGCTGTCAAGCCCATATGTATACTTTATATCAGCGCAGTCTAAGTGTCCGGAGCTGGCATTCATATTAGCGATGACCGCAATATCACCACCTCTTGACGCAAAACATGCCGTTGACAGCGGACACTTGGCCGTGAGAAAAACGACGATTGGATATCCATACTATAGAAAGGCAAAGTTCCTATCAGATGTAACATATATGCTTGAGTATACAGCCTTTAGACCCGTACATAAGGATATGCCGTTATATGAGAAAGAATGGCTGACAGCGTTCACCGCTGTTGAGTCGGGAGAAAAATCTCCCGAGGAGGCGCTGGCGTCGCTGGTAGATGCGCTTAAAGCGGCCATACCAGACATCATCATAGAAGAATAAACCTCCCATTTTTTTATCTTCAAGCCCATATTAAGATTTAATATGTGAGGCTGGTGTGATGATCAAAGCACTTCGCAAAGCTGTGCTTTTAATAGTCCTCCTAGGTCCACTCTCCGCATTAATCGCATTCACTTGGATAGCACCAGCAGTCCTGACCACCTTCCTCTCCTTCTTCGACGTAGGCCTCGGACTTCAGCTTAGGCCCGTCGGATTAGGGAACTTTTACCGCATACTGTATCGCGATCTCTGGGTACCTCAGATTCTGCAAACAACAGTTATCTATGTGCTAGGGGTTCTCGCCATAAACTCTGGTTTCGGGCTTGTTCTAGGAATACTTACAGCATACTTTGTTAAGAAGGAAAGCGTTTCACTCTTCTTCAGGACGGCTTGGCTATTGCCGAGGATGACCCCAGGGGTTCTCTATGTAGTTCTTTGGATGTGGTTCGTCGATACAAGATATGGCCTCCTGAACGCAATACTCTCAATGCTTGGGTTGCCTACACCTTATAGCTGGCTTTTATCAAAGCCTCACTCGCAGATAATAATGATAGCAATAAATGGATACGTAGGCGCATCCTATGGCATGATAATATATTCAGCGGCCGTCAAGTCGATTCCGACGGACTTCTTTAACGCAGCGAAAGTTGACGGAGCAAGTGACCTCCAGATAGTCCGCTATGTAATCCTACCCCTACTAAAGTGGCCTATACTCTTCGTCACTGCCTGGCAGACATTGAGCCTCCTCGCATCCTATGAATATATATTAATGGTATGGGGCGATACTGCCCGTCAAGCTAATGTGGAAGTCTGGGCTCTCTACACTTATGATAGAGCCTTCTGGCTGTATGATTATGGATACGCGGCCGCTCTCTCAGTCTTTCTGGTCGCCGCAGGCCTGATCATGATAGTGCTTTACATGAAAATATTTGGCTTCCGGAGACTTATGGAGCCATCACGAGTTGAAGTTTAGCCGTAGGTGATGTTAGGTTGGCGGAACTTAAGAGAAGGGTCAGGAGGATTTTAGGTAGTATACTAGTATATGCCGTGCTCACAGTCCCGCTGATTCCAATCTTTCTAATGTATACATGGCTCTTCGTTCAAGCGTTTAGCGACAGAGTTATCTTCGGGATAATTCCTCAGGGATTAACTCTAAGAAACTGGGCCTTCCTGAACAACCCGATAGTCTTCGGAGGGATAACACACACGAGCATATGGGTTATCCTACGTAATACGCTAATATTCACCTTCGGTGTTACTGGGCTGATAACAGTTGTTAGCTCCCTCTCCGGATACGCCCTCTCAAGAGTTCAGTTTAAAGGCCGCACCGAGTTCATGCAGTTCATACTAGCCCTCCACGCCTTCCCAGCCGTGATACTTCTAATCGCTGTTTTCTACATTCTGAACAAAATGGGGCTCTATGGGAAAGGGCTCCTAGCCTTCCTCGGGATCATCATTGTTAAGGCTGGAATGGAGATCCCCATGTCCGCGTGGATTCTAAAGGGCTTCTTTGACGTTATTCCCTGGGATTTAGAGTGGGCGGCGCTCATCGATGGGTGCACAAGGCTCGGAACATGGCGTAGGGTGATCCTACCAATGATAATGCCAGGAATAGCGGCGATCTCAATCTTCTCCTTCATAGCTGGATGGGGAGAGTTCATACTCGTCTACACCTATATGGCAACTGAGGAGTACTTCACACTCTCAGTCTTCATCCACCGAATGATAGGGGAGATAATGTATGTAAGATGGGGAACCATCGCCGCCCTAGGCGTCTTCTATCTCCTACCAATAATATTCTTCTTCATATTCACGCAGAAGGCTCTCTTAAGGATATATATTGGCGGAATAAAACGTTAAGGGGGAAGATGGTTGAAGTCAGAGGCTCTAAAAGACCCGTATAAGTCTTTAATAATCATCAAGCTTTAGGATCTTAATTAGGGAATCTAAGTGAAGTGAGGGCTTATGGTCTCAGTCACGCTTGAGAACATAAGCAAATACTTCGGAAAGGTAAGGGCTGTAGAGAACCTTAACCTAAAGATAGAGGATGGGGAGTTTATTGCTCTTCTGGGGCCCTCAGGATGCGGTAAGACTACTACCCTCCTTATGATCGCTGGCATCTACAAGCCTAGTAAAGGAAATATATACTTCGGAGACAAGATAGTCAACGACTTGCCACCGAGGGATAGAAATGTCGGCATGGTCTTCCAGAGCTACGCATTATATCCACACATGAAAGTCTTTGATAACATAGCCTTCCCATTAAAATTGAGAAAGGAGCCCAAGGATTTCATTAAAAAGAAGGTTCAAGAAGTAGCCGAACTATTGAAGATCGAGGATCTCCTCGACAGGAAGCCAAGCCAGCTCTCCGGAGGGCAGCAGCAGAGAGTCGCTTTGGGAAGAGCCCTGGCGAAGGAACCTAACGTTTTCTTGATGGATGAGCCGCTCGCAAACTTGGATGCGAAGCTGAGGGTGATCATGAGGGTTGAGTTGAAGAGGCTGCAGAAGAGACTTGGGATAACCACCGTATATGTGACGCATGATCAAGTTGAGGCAATGACCATGGCTGATAGAATAGCAGTCCTTAGCAATGGAAGGCTACAGCAAGTAGGCAGATCTGAAGAGCTATACAATAAGCCGAGGAACCTCTTTGTAGCTGGCTTCATAGGAAGCCCGCCGATGAATTTTGTTGATTGCATATTCGTAGAAGAGGGTGATGAAGCCTATCTGGAAGCTGAAGCGTTCAGGCTGAGACTCACCGATAGCATAAAGAAGATACTGAAGGAGAATGCGAGAAGTAGCGAGTTAATACTTGGAGTCAGGCCGGAAGATATCATCATAAGCGAAAGGAAAGCAGAAGGATCCTTCGAGGCTGAGATCTACGCGATGGAACCCCTCGGTAGAGACGTAATAGTAAACCTTAGGATGAACGATACGATCCTCAAGATGATGACTTCCTCCTTATTCAAAGGGGCAGTCGGAGAGAAAATATGGGTAAGGATAAGCCTAGATAAGATTCATATATTCGATAAGAAGACTGAATTCGCCATCTTATAAAAATAAGGATAATAGGCTTCGTGAGGATCATATCGTTCATTTTCTCGAGTTATCCACCATGATCGTATCAGAACTCACGCGATTTATATCTCAGGGATATCCCAAAAAGGAGGGCATACAAGAGAAGAGCGGGAGGATACAACCATCATTGAATAAAAGGCTGATAATCATGATATGCAACGCGGCCATCCTTCTTTTATCCTCCATTAACGTGGTAACCACCACTCAGCCTCTTCAGGACGCTGATGATCTAAATGTGCATTACGGATATCTAGGTTTCTTTCTAAAGTTTAAGGCGGAGGCGCCACCAGAGGCGAAAGTCATGGAGAAACTTAAAGTGAGATTCACGGTCACAGCGGATTACGACCTAAACATAATCTTCGCTAAGGTTTCCCTACATGGGGCCGGTATCTCATGGTCGAAGTATCTGAATCACATCAATATCACAGAAGGAACGAATATGACAATAGAGGCATTCGTGACGCCGACTGAAGAGGGTGAGATATACCTCACATTTAGAGCCCGCTACGATGTGTGGTTTCAAGGTTGGCATTCACTTTATGAAGAATACGGCAGCATAAGCTTTATCATAAGCCATGCACGAAAGATCACGTATGATGATCTTCTAATAAAATATGAAAAAGTAAAGGCGTCAGACTCGATGCTCAGATGGATCACAGGATTGCTCGTAGCCGCCACAGTCATCCTTGCCTTCACAACTATACATTATGCAAGAAGAGCAAGAGATAAATTATGAGAAAATTAAAATAAGCGATGGGACAACTTCCATTTTACTGTAAAAAATTGGAGGTAAATGTATGAAGATTGAATTTGGGCCTGCGAGAGAGATTTCTGATCTGACTGGCTTCTGGAGCTTTAGGATTGACCCTGAACGTAGAGGAGAAGAGGAAGGATGGTACAACCTTTCAACACCGATATCGGACTGGGACAAGCTTTACGTTCCAGCTAACTGGAACGAGCAGTGCTCAGACTATACATGGTATATGGGCACGGCTTGGTATGCCCGGGAATTCTATATTCCCAATGATTGGAAGGAAAAGGCGGTCACGCTGAATTTTGAAGGAGTAATATATAAAGCCAAGGTTTGGGTGAATGGGCATCTCCTAGGGGAACATGAAGGCGGATTCACCCCCTTTAGCTTCAGAACAGAGAATGCGCTGAGATTTGGAGATAAAAACCGCGTCGTAGTCATGGTTGATAACACCCTCTCCAAGAAGACAATACCTCCCGGCGAAGGAATGAACGCAACATACTTCGACTTCTTTCATTACGGCGGAATATACCGCGAAGTCTATCTCACCGCCCACTCAAAGATTTACGTAAAAGATGTCACAATAAAGACGGATATCCAAGGCGAGGACGGAATAGTAAAGATCAAAACGGTAGTCTCGAACGAAGATAAAAAAACATTTTCAGGCAAAGTTAACTATCAAATCCTATTTAAAGGAGATCTAGTCTGCGAAAAGGATGCGGATCTTTCCCTTTCACCAGGGGAAGAAAGAACCATCGATGTGGAGATAACTGTTAAAAAAGCTAAGTTCTGGGACGTTGAATCTCCAAACCTATATTCCTTACAAGTCAACTTAATTAGCGACGAGACTTTGGAGGATGTATTATCAACAAGATTCGGGATAAGAACAATTGAGGTCAAAGGGACGAAAATCCTACTTAATGGCCGACCAGTCTTTCTCAAAGGATTCGGCAGACATGAAGATTTCCCAATTCTCGGCAAGGCCGTAAATGGAGCCATCTTAAGAAGAGACTTCGATCTAATGAAGAGCGTAGGCGCAAACTCTTTCAGAACCTCTCATTATCCCTACTCGAGAACTCATCTAGACTTGGCTGATGAAAACGGATTCCTCGTCATTCTGGAGATTCCAACAGTCGGCATCGTGAAGAATGATGAGCGAGGAGTCGAGCGGCTTGATGATCCTGAAATGATAGAAAAGGCGAAAAAGATGCTTAGAGAGATGATCCAGCGAGACAAGAACAGACCTTCAGTAATCATGTACAGCCTCTTTAATGAGCCAAGCAGCGACAAAAGTGAATTTGTAACTTTCCTCAAGGAGCTTCTTAAGGAGGCTAGAAAGCTGGATGATACAAGACCATTAACCTTCGTAAATGTTAGGCCTCCAGTAGAGGGCGTCTTCGACCTTGTCGATGTCATCTGTCAAAACCTATATATTGGATGGTATCTCCAATTTGGCGATTTAGAGACTACTGAAAAGATGGTTGATGATATTTTAGAGAAGATCCATGAAAAACATCCGAACAAGCCTATCATAATAACGGAGTTCGGAGCCGGAGCCATAGCCGGTCTCCACTCAGATCCACCCGAAATGTGGACTGAAGAGTATCAAGCAGAATTCATCAAAACATACTGGAAGGTTCTAACCAGCAAGGAATATGTTAGCGGAGGTCACATCTGGGCCTTTGCAGACTTCAGGACGCCTCAAAGCTCTCGAAGAACGGTCCTAAACAGGAAAGGCATATTCACAAGAACCAGAGAACCCAAGCTCGCAGCGAAGATCGTCAAAGAATTATTCACGAAGACGCCGACTTACAGATAGA
>JAGGUU010000118.1 GCA_021158305.1 Candidatus Bathyarchaeota archaeon | reverse complement strand
TCGTTGAAGTGATTGGAGGACCATTCAAAGGGATGAGAGCAAAGATAACAAATATCGATAGAGCTAAAGAAGAAGTTACAATAGAGCTTTTAGAGGCGTCCTTCACTCTTCCAGTTACTGTTCATGCTGATTACTTAAAACTGATCAAGAAGGGTGGAGAAACCGAAGAGGGAACATAATATGGGTGAGAAGAAAATCGTTGAAGCATTAGTAAGTGGCGGTCAAGCGACAGCTGGGCCGCCTCTAGGCCCAGCTCTTGGACCTCTCGGAGTCAATGTACTCGCTGTAGTGAATAAAATAAATGAGCTAACTTCAGAATACGCTGGAATGAGAGTTCCGGTCAAGATAATAGTTGACGTTGATACTAAAGAGTTTGAAATAGAGGTGGGGATGCCTACAACCTCCGCCTTGATCGTCAAGGAAGCCGGAATACAGAAAGGGTCAGGTAAGCCGGGCGAAGAAACCGCTGGAAACCTAACGTTTGAACAAGTAGTGAAGATAGCTAAGATCAAGATGCCTAGTCTCTTAGCTAAGACTCTAAAAGCCGCGGTTAAGGAGATAGTTGGAACATGCGTAAGTATGGGAGTGACCATTGATGATAAAAATCCAAAGACCGTATTAAAGGAGATAAATGAAGGAAAATATGATGACATCATAAAAGCGAGTGAACAATAATCTTTTTATCGGAGGCTAATAATTTCCTCACAATCCGAGGCTGAGAAAATGTCAGTAGAGATTGATGGTATCAAGGCGGCGTTAAAAGAGATGAGGGAGAAAACTAGAAAAAGAAATTTCACCCAATCAGTAGAGCTGATTATCAACTTACGTGATGTAGATGTTAAGAAGCCAGAGAATAGGATACAAGAAAATATTGAGCTTCCGCATGCTCTTGACAAGAAAGTAGAAGTCTGCGTGATAGCCGATGGTGACATGGCTCTCCAAGCTAGGAGAGCTGGCGCCGACCTAGTTCTTGAATCCGCGGATGTTGAAGGATTAATGAATGATAAGAAAAGGCAGAGAGAATTAGCTAAGCGTATAGATTCATTCATAGCAGCTGCTCCTCTAATGCCACTTGTCGGAAGAGTTCTCGGGCCAATACTTGGCCCGAGAGGAAAGATGCCTACTCCCGTTCCTCCAACAGCAGACATAAAGGAGATTATTGAGAGAAACAGAAGAATTATTCGGGTTAGAGCTAGGGATCAACCTGTAATCCACTGCAGGGTGGGAACAGAGAGCATGCCTGATGACGAGATCGCCGAGAATATTCAGACGGTAATAAGGAGAATCGCTGGAAAGCTTAGGAGAGGCATAAAAAACATCGATTCAATCTATGTAAAGATGACTATGGGTCCTTCTGTAAAGATCAGCATCAAATGAGGTGTAGGGATTGCAGAGACAATCGTTAATTCAAAAAGCTAAGATGGTTGAGGAAGCAAAGGATCTTTTGAAGAGATACAAAGTTATAGGTATCGCGAGCCTTCATAAGGTTAGAGCAGCCCAGCTCCAAGAACTTAGGAAGAAGCTTAAAGGAACTGCCTACATCAAAGTGATTAAGAATACAGTTATGAGAAGGGCTATATCTGAGCTCGGCATCCCTGAAATGGAAAGTCTTACTAAATATCTTCAAGGCTCCAACATCTTCCTCTTTACGGATATAAACCCTTTCAAGCTTGCGTTGATACTAGAAAAAAGTAAAGTGAAGGGATTTGCGAAAGCTGGAGATGTGGCCACGGAAGATATAATCGTACCCGCCGGGAATACGGGATTATCTCCAGGACCGATTATTAGCCAGCTTGGCTCTGTCGGTATACCTACACGGATAGAATCTGGTAGTGTATGGGTCAGTAAAGACACAGTTGTTGCTAGAAAAGGAGAGGTCATATCTCAAAGCCTAGCCGCCGTCCTTTCGAAGCTTGGCATAAAAGCAATCGAGGCTGGATTATCACTTAAGGCAGCCTACGATGATGGAGTAATAATACCTGAGGAAAAACTCACCATAGACCTTGAAGAATATAAGGATAAGATAAGTGAAGCATATATGCAAGTGTTTAATCTATCACTGAATGCTGCCTATCCATCCGCGGAGAACATTCAGATTCTTCTTCAGATCGCATTTTCAGAAGCGTACAGACTTGCCTTAAACGCAGCTATACCGTCACCGCAAGTAATGCGAGATCTAATAATGAAAGCTCATCTTGAAGCTTTAGCATTATCTTCGAAGATACCGAGATAACCTACCTTTTAGTTAGATCCATTTATTTATATCTTCTCATATTCTAATCCAATCTTACGCAAATCTTCTAAGAGACTCTTCTTCTCGCTTCCCCTTATACCTTTCCAGTCCAAGATAGCCTTTTGAACAGGCTCAACTGTTCTTTCCATGCATTGCTTCAGCATCTCTTCATCCAATGCCTCAATAGCGTATTTGGGAATAATATGGCCAAAGGCGATATTTGTTTCCAGTGCTTTTCGAGTAAATTTCATGTTGTAATGAGGACCTCCTATTCCGAGAACTGTTGGATAAATCCTCCTTGTTGAAGCAGCTGCTAGGGCTCCCCTCGCAACCGCATCAGCAGCCTCAGAATCTCTCCATTGTAAGGGTGAGCTACCGAGCTCAGCGAACATTACTGGGAGATCAAGTGACGGTCCATGGTGAGTACATTCATAGGAGACTTCATATTTTAGACCCATCTCTTCTTGAGCCTTCTTCATCTCTATCAATGCCTCCTTCATAGCACTTGCGGGGGAGATGGAGACCTTGCGGGGAATTCCTCCCAGAAGAGCTTCACTTATATTTCCAGGCGTATGAACAGAGAGAGTAGGTCTACCGCTCTTGCTCTTATGCCTAGATATGAAAATTATAAGTCTGGATCCTTCAGGAAAAGGAATATCCTGCGTATATATTGTCTCTTGGTTAACAAATATGAGTTTAACATCTTCTCCGATGAATGATTCCCTTGAATAAACAGGATTGTTCATGAATTCTTCCGATGTTTTCTTAAAATCATGCCTTTTGATTAGTTGCTCTGCAATATTTAAGGAAGCTTCATCCTTCTTTGAAGCAACTATGAGAATCAACGCGTAACATCTCAAGTTAAGAAATAGAAAATATGGGAATTTTCAGCCTTCAGCTAGGGTTTCTGTGCTTCTGACGCCAGGTATCTCATTTATATGTATAGTTACCTCTCTCAGCTCCTTGTAATCTTCAACCTCCAGAAACGTTACTATATCGAATCTTCCGTATGTGAGGTATGCCTTTCGCACTTCTTTGATAGTCTTAACTGCCTCTAGAATCGAATCAGCCTTTGTAGGTACGATTTTAATCAGTACACAGGCATTCAGCATCTTTTCATCACCTCTACTTTTGAACCTCAACAAGAGTCTCAGTGAATACTACGCCTGCCAATCTGCTGATTCGAAGCACGGTGCTTCCCAACTCAGACATACTTGAACATTCAACATCCACAACCACATCATATCTTCCTAAAACCGGAAAAACCCTTGCGACGCCTCTGATTTGCCGTATTCTCTCAACAACTTCCTTGAATTTTCCATGAGAAGTTCTAATCAACACGCATGCTGAAACCACGAAGACATCACCTTCAAAGATTATGACCAATTATAAAATATAACGGTTACCTTCAGAAGATAAAAAAGATGGGTAGATAATAGCATAAGTAGCTAAAAGTTTAAGATTTACAGTTTGGATCCGCAATAGGGGCAAACTCTTATATCATCGGGGAGACTCGCTAAATTTTTTCCGCATTGAGGACAGAACCTGTTTGGTTCTTCTTCACTCTCAGCTAAACCTAGCTC
>JAGGUU010000135.1 GCA_021158305.1 Candidatus Bathyarchaeota archaeon | reverse complement strand
TGGCTTCTTATTTAGGATAAAGGTGGAATTGTACCGCATGGTTCCCGTGTAGAATGGGTATCCCTGCTTGACCCAGCTGCCGTTTCTAAGCCTTGCAGGCTCATTTGTGATCATGTATTCGCGATCTGATATCTTCTTAACTCCGAATCTTCCTACAAGGTATAGATTTTCTATCGGTAGATCCCAATTGAATGTTGATGAGAGCTCAATAACATTTTCACCCTTTTTGACATAGTCGGCTATGTTAATCTTATTGAACTGCTTATCCCAATGCCACTCCGAAGTCTCCGTTGAGATTTGAACTCCATTGATCTTGATGCTCCAGGCAGAAGCCTTCTCAACAACTAGGAATATTTGCTTCGGCTTTATTTCTGACTTAAAGTATGCGCGGAGTTTTATCTTCAGAGACCTAGACGGCCTTATATTCTTCTCCTTCAAAACCCAAGGCTGTATTCCAATATATTCTTCAAGTCCAGACTCTATCCAGGCTTCGTGCCGAATCTTCCATATGGGCGTTCTTGTCTTCCATTTTCCATCATCAAAGCAATATTCACACGAGTCGATAACGAAGGAGTTTAAGTCTAGGGGTTCAAAGCTCCATTCTTCTGGGAATCTCCTAACCTCCTCTAGAACTCTGTATTCGGGTGGAGATCCCTTTGGAGCTTGAGGCTTAGATGTGTCGATCACGAAGACGCGGCTTCCCACGGGATGGAAAATAGTCTTCACAATCATCTTCCCATCTTTCGTTGCTGCCTTAACCGGAGAGACTTCTCCGCTGAAGAGATCCCATTCAGAAATCTCTCCTATCTGTGAAAACTTTATTGTTGCATTATATGTTCTCTTCCGACTTGTATTCGCAATGAAGTAGATATGCCTCGTTAGCTCCCTTCTATGATGAACGAGGACATCCCTAATCTCTTCGCCTTCATCATCTACTATACTCACTGGCTTCTCCAGAATTGTGTTTAAAGCCTTAGATATAGCTTCAGCCTCATTCTCCGCCCTCTCCACGTTCGGATGCGTAAGAATTCTCCTCCATTTCTCCTCAGCGGGCTCGGCGTCTATGAGCCTAGGAGTCTCCCCAACGAAGATGACTTTTCCCCCAGATTCAAGGAACTTCTCAAGTAGATTTACTGTTGAGCTAAACCATGTCAGCGAAGGCGGAACAATTACAACTCTATATGCACTTTTATTCACGATGAATCTTCCATTCTCAACATGGCCATGCCTAGAGATTATGATCTCATCCCCATAATCGAAGTCCCAGTGCAATCCTAAAAGAATATCTTGGAGCTTGACGAGTTCTTGATTGTAACGCCACAGATCCGGACTCGGCTTCTCACTTAATGGATCAAAGGTAGCCCAGGCGCTACTTATCGGATGGAGAAGAAGTATATCTGTTTGAAACTCTCCTTGTGAGCATACATAGCTCGCCCGAGCGAAATAATCGTTTATGAGCTTGAAGTATCTCCAGTAGGGTTGATGATAGCTGAAGGTCGGCGGGTAATCCCTCTTTGCATTTCCCTTCATCGTGTAGAGCGTTAAATGGGGACAGAAGAAAGTTATCCCCAATGCTAGATGGAAGTCTCCAATCCACTTTTGATCCTCGAATGTCATGCTGTGTCCGCTGCACCCAAAAAGTTCTGAGAGGATTCTAGTGCGGCCGAACTGATGAGCCACGCTGGAGCACTGCTTAAGAGTTAGTGGATTATCAATGTTTCTTCCTAAATGATCGATTCCCGGAATCTGCATGTACTCGTAATGTGGCATAGCGGCGCCGACACGTCTAATCTGAATATCCAAGTTGTCCTCGCAGAGCATGTGGCCGGTGAGTTTCAATCCATACTCTTCGCATCGCTTTGCATAGATCTTCGTATATGACTCGACAAATTTCAGCGTAACTGTTTTCCAGAAGTCATGCCGAACCTTATGGTATCCTTCACCTTTAAAGTAGAGAAGTGGTAGTTTATCGAGTAAGTCGTAGCCATTTAGCTTTTTAAAGTATTCTGGCAAGTCTCTGCTCCAAGGAACATAATCGCCCATCGCATAGTTCGGCTCATCCGTAAAGATTCCGGGCATATGCTCTCCAAAATATTTCTTAAATCTCTCAGCGTAGGCATCAAGTGTCACCCTGATAAACTCTCTAGTAACATTTGGATTCAAGAGATTTACATAGCTCTCTCCATTAAACCAATTATTTCCACGCTTCTCAACCTTAGCTTTAAAGGCAAATAGGCGTCCTCTGCCGCTGAAATCCTCCGGTTTATTGATACATCTGAATTTTTCGATTCTTCCGGATGAAAAGGAGATTTCAAAAACAGCCTGCACTGATTCTTCTTTGAGCATGCGTGTTAGATCCTCATCCTCAACTCTCTCCATTGTTAGGAAGCATATGCGGTACTCATCGCTTTTAGCTGGAACTAAGCCTCCAGCGAAGCCACTCGGCCATTTATCTTCATCATATAGCCAAGACTCCAAATCTCTTTTTCTGCCCTCATCCAAGCATACGTGTATACAATTCATCCATTCATTGGAGAGATATGGAGTTGCAAGCCCGACTCTGGCATGCATGAAGTATCCGCCGAATCCTTTATCCGCGAACTCACGAATCTGCCATCTAAGTTCTTCTTCGCTTAGATCATCGTTCCATGACCAGAATGGGGAAGGTCTATAAATCTTAGACGGGTTTCTAAATTCTTCCTTATCCATAAAATTTCATCCCATCATTATTAATGCTTATGTGCTCCTTAAATGCTTTTTAGAACATGAAAACTTAAACCATAAAAATTGGTTTAGTGTTTGTTTCCTTCAGAGCTGTGCTGAGATGAAGATTCCATCGTTCAATGTTGTTAAGTCAGCTTTCTGCACATGTCCTCCAAAATATAATATAAACCCGTACCTTGGCAGATGCGCATATAGATGCATTTACTGCTATGCGGTTAAGTTTCCAAGCTTTAG
>JAGGUU010000059.1 GCA_021158305.1 Candidatus Bathyarchaeota archaeon | reverse complement strand
TTGATGAAGGTTGACAGGATATCTAAGGTCATAACTATAAAGACTGAGACGCTTTGGAATGTTCCATAGACCCCGCCGAGGGTTCTTATAGATTCTATTGATCTAAGATATTGTCCAGAGTATTCCTCAAATAATGTAGAGTTTTCCAATTCAAGGTACTCCTTAGGCTCAGGAGTTGAAAGGGCTTCAGTACATCTGATAAGAATGTCTTTCAGGGGAGGCTTCACAAGGTCAGCCATATGCGTCATGGCTTTAGCGAAGCCGTATCCAAAATCCTTGGCTATCTCGCGGATCTTTCTAAAGACTCTGCTGTAATAGCCGTATTCCTTCATGTTAGCAATGGAGCTGACAAGCTGGTCTGGTCCAGCGTCTCCTTGCGATACGACGTACATGTGAAGAATGGAAAGGACAAGTTCTTCATCGATCTTTTTAGAAATAGTCTTGCTTATAGTTTTATTCTTCAAGCGGGAAAGGAAGATCATAACGATAAGTGAGCAGGATGAAGATATAGTCGTAAAGATTGAGGTTGGATCTCTTTTTGTGATTAAAGAGTAGGTGGAAAAGATCAGCGTTAACACTAGGATCAATGCTAAGACTGGTTGAATTCTCCTTCTAAGGATGGCTAATATCTTGTTAGCCAAGGCATCTTTCCTTCTTTAACCATGCTATAGACTTTTTCTACACCCACCCGTTCGGTCTCGATAATAGTGTTCCATACGCTTCTAAATTTTGGAGACTTTTCAGAAAGTGCCTGCAGAATTTCAGCTCTCATCTGAAGCTCCCTGTAGAGCTCCGGAAGCTTATCTGTTCCCCATCCTCTATAAGGAAGGATCTTTGCTTCAAGAAATATGCTTGAACCTCTAAACCTAAGCCTATCAGCATCTGGATCGTACACGAAAGCTGGGAAATAGTTTAGACTTCCATTACCCGGATCATAAGATATAATCTCATTAACTGAAAGCACTCTTCTGACGAGTCTCAAGCCCCGTTTGATTCTATTCTGAAATATCGCTAAGTTTAATCCATTAATGTGCGTTTTTGGAACGTTTATCGGCGGTGAAGTTAATCTTTGAAAAAGAGTCTGTAAGTCACCGGCGTGAAATGTAGAGAGCACAGGATGCCCTGTTTCAATCGCTTGAAAGGCTATTTGGCCCTCTTCGCCTCGAATCTCCCCGACAATAATGTAATCCGGCCTCTGTCTCAGAGCCGCCTTCAGCAAGTCAAACATTGAAACAACGCTACCCGAATGAAGTCGCGTAACCTCTCTAACCCAATTCTTATGTGCCAGATTAACTTCTGGTGTCTCCTCGATGCTCACAATCTTCGAGTCTGGTCTTATTAAGCCTGTGAGAGCGTTTAGGCTTGTTGTCTTTCCAGATGCTGTTTCTCCGCAGATGAATGCTGAAATTCCAACCTCAAAGAGCATCCACATGTACGCTGCGAACTCCGCCGAGAAGGTCTTCCAACCGATGAGATGCGCCACGGATATGGGTTCCTTAGGAAACTTACGAATCGTAAAGTTGCTTCCTTTAAGGCTTATATCATCTCCGAACACAACGTTGAATCTTGACCCATCCGGTAAATGTATGTCGATGATGGGATGGGAAAAGCTTAGAACATGCCCGTATCTTTCAGCTATGCTTCTTAGGATAAAATCTACATCTTCTTTCCGAATCTCAATATTGCTCTCGAGAGGCCCGAAAAACTTGTGATAGACATATACATGTCCGGCTCCCGGCACACTAATGTCTTCAAGCCATGGATCAGCTAGAAAAATGTCAATGAATCCATGTCCGATCCTTTCCCGTAAGAAGTGATATAAATAGTAGGCTCTCTTATCTTCCGGCAGGTCTAACTGCTTCTTTGCGACGGCCTCATTGAAGAGCCTTGTGATTACTCTTTCTTTCTCCTCAATACTCTCGGCGACTATGGTTTTCTCACTTATCAGCTTCGCGATCACCCTCTCAATTTGATCCAAGACTTCTCTACTGGGTTTCTCGGGTTCGATAATGTTGTATTGGCCAATCTCCCCGCCAGCTTTTATGTGAATAAAGATTCCCCGCTCAAGCGGATATATTATATCCAAAACGAATGCAGCGGACATCAGATCTGCTTCAGTTCCCATACTGCTAGGATCCGTTATGTAGAAAGGCTCTATGTTATGCTTTCTAATGTACTCTGCCAAGTATGGATGCTTTTCTATTGCTTCTTCCAGCGTCTCGGGTATTTTTACTTCTCGGAATAAAGCCAAACCGGATTCTTCAGCCTCTTGGTTTCTGTCCTCGTCTCGTCTAAAGCTTAAGAGTTTTTTAAAGAATGACTCTTTCACCTTGGTCTTGCCAAGAGTTTCTTTGAGGTTTATTGATGGCAATGGAAGCTTCATTCGGATTCTCCTCCTTTTTATTGAATGCCTGAGTCACGCTTCATTTTTAGGCTTTCAACATCTTTGGAGCTGATTTATATTCTCACTCCTCCTAAAGGCAGGACTCTTAATCCCATGAACGGGTTGATCTCTAAACTTATGGAATCCTTTCTTTCACCTATTGTTCCCCAGAGCTTAACAACCTTAAGCAGTTTTATCGAAACTCCAGCCATCTCAGCGTTTTTAAGAACGAGATAGACATCTGATGAAGCCTTAAGTTTCATAATAATATTTTCTTGAAGAAACTTTGGATGAAATGTTAAGATTATAGTCTTTCCGTCTGAGACTAGATTCTTCATTCTTGTTATGAATGTTAGGAATTCATAAGATGGAGTCTCCATGGCTAGCACGCTTAAACTGTCTATAACGACAACGTCAAAACGACTTTTGTAAAGCTCTAGAAAGCATCTAGTCACCTTGAAGAATAAGGATGATAAAAACTTGCTCCACCGACCGCCTTCAACATGCAAAGGATATATCACAAGTCTCCCGCCAACATAGTAGGGTAAAGGATCCAGCTTTATTGACTTCATTTTCTCAAGATATTCTTTAACGGTTGCTTCGCTGGTTATAACACAAGCGGTTAAACCAGCCTTCAGCATCGAATACACTATATGCTGTGTAAGGGCGGTTTTTCCAGTTCCGTAATCTCCTTCTATAGAAGCGAGAGAGGGGTGGGGAAAGCCGCCGCCTAATGAATCATCGAGATCCTTAATCTGTAAAGATATTAGCTTCAATGTTTCTCAGCCTCCCGATAATGGCATCACGGTGAAAGACTGCTGGCATCCGTGAATGGGACGATGTGAGGGCAGTGAATGTCTCAGTATGCCTACTTTATTTATCGAAAACCTCACCTGAACGAGGAACTCTCTAGTGTTATCTCTAAAGTTGGTGATTCTCCCATGGGTGCTCCGCCCTTTTACTCGTTTGCTTCTGGAGGAACTATTAATGCGGATTAAAAAAGAAGTTGTGAACTTGAAATATGGGCAATAATTACGAGTCTTTTTATGGAAAATCTGAAATCCTTCTTTGATGCTTATCAATAAAATTGGCGGCTTCTTGAAAGTATGTATCGGCAGTTCCGGAGTGGATCTAAAATGTATCCTTTTTTGGTAGTGTTTTCTTTGCATAATCGCTTAAGCGCCTAAATCATAATCCTTATAAGCAGGTATGCGTATATTATCTTATACAAGGAGTGAAAAATATGACTATGATGTTGAAAAGAAGCATCTGGCAATACGCTTATTGGAGATACATCTAGCACGTGCGAATCGTGCAACGTAATATGGTGATTTAGAATGGGGCGGCTCTGTGTTGATATCTCCGATGATCTGGAAAGGAAGTTTAGAATAAAAGTCATTGAAAGACTTGGAGGGAAAAAGGGAGATTTATCCCGGGCTGTAGAAGAAGCAATAAGAAAGTGGATTGTCAATGGGGACTAAGAGATCTGGGAAGCCTAGAAAGCGACGTGAAGAGAAAGCCGCGAAGCAGCGGAGGAGGAAATTTAGTAGAAGAAAGAAATGATAATGAATGTTTTAATGAGCTTTCTTCCTTTTTTCATGATATATAAATAGGGATGCAGAGTGGTTAAGATACTTCAAATGTACAATGTGAAGGAATGCATCATTCTGGAGCGGATCAATAAATTTGTGGCCAAGGTGATCTTAGACGGGAAAGTACAACTTTCATATGTTAACAATACTGGTCGGCTCTCAAAGTATCTGTCTAGGGGGCATATAGGTTTCTGCGTGTTTCATGAGGGGAAAAGAAAGACTAGATGTAGATTATTCGCTATTAAGGAAGGAAGTCTAGCCGTCCTCATAGATACTGGTTTGCAGATGAAAGCTCTAGAAAAGGCTATAGCGCTAGAGCGCATTCCATGGATTAAGAAGTGTCGTATTCTAAAGAGGAATGTTAGGCTGGGCGCATCCTACATTGATTATCTGCTTGAATGCAGCGGTAGAAAAGCATATCTTGAGGTGAAGAGTGCTGTTTTGAGAAGTGGAAGATATGCGATGTATCCGGATTGTCCATCTTCGCGGGGGAGAAAGCATATAAGGGAGCTGATAGATCATGCTAGGAAGGGAGGGCTGGGAATTATACTCTTTATCGCCGCCATGCCGAGAGTAGAAGCCTTTAAACCAAATAATGCAGCAGATCCGGAGATAAGCCGTTTGCTCTTTGAAGCAAAGAAGGTAGGCGTCACTATACGGGCTATTGGAATGTATTATGATCCGGAGAAAAGTAGTATTTTCTTATCTAAACCTGATCTTCCCGTAGAAATCTGAAAATTTGAGGATTGCGTTAGTATCGAAAAATGCTTTTAATATGCCTATTTTGAGATTTTGACTTTTGTTCTTGCCAAATAATATTTAAATGTACTCCGATTTAGTAAAATTTGCTTAATAATTAACAAGTGATGAGAATGAAGATTGATGATGTAGACAGAAAGATTATCTCTGAGCTTCTTAAAGATGGCAGAGCTTCCTACGTTAAGTTAGGGAAAGCCGTAGGCTATTCCATAATGGGAGCCAAGCGTCGAGTTATGAAGATGCTCTCTGAAGACTTGATAAGAATCTCCGCGGACGTGAATATCGAAAAAATGAATCTTCAAGCAGCTCTTATATTAGTTGAATTTGAAAGCAGAGATGCTCTAAATGAATGTTTAGAAAAATTCGAGAAATGTCCAAGAATCATAAACATGTTCACTTTATTCGCTGGATATAACTTAGCGGCATTAATTATCGCCGAGGATAAAGATACACTTGAAAGCGAGTCTATAGAGAGATGCTCTTTGAAATGTAGTAGAGGTATCCGAAGAACCGAGTTTTACCCTATAGGAACAGTATTTTTCTCTCCGTTCCTAAAGGTACGCATGGATCTTGTGACGAGAGATAAAGAAGTTGCGCCATGTGATGTTAGATGCGATTTATGCGAAAGATACCAGTCTGATAAGTGCGTGGGATGTCCGGCTACAGTATTCTATAAAGGTCCGCTTTGACTATGGGCTGCGAAAAGCTAGAAAATAACATGTGGGGTTGGTTAAAAAGGTAAAAGTTTCGCAAGGCCTTAGGAGGGCCTAAGTATTTATCTTATTTTGCTATGAAAAACTAGAAAGTTTGGGTTAAGATGGGCCTTTATAGCCCACTTTTTTCTTCAAAGCTTCGACGGATTCTGGATTCATCAGTGTGGTGACATCTCCTATCGGCTGATTTCTCATTAGAGCCTTAAGTATTCTACGCATTATCTTGCCGCTACGTGTCTTCGGTAGATCCTCGACGATATAAATCCTATCCGGCCTTGCGGTCGGACCAATTACCTTAACTACTTGCTGCTTAAGCTCCTTTTCGAGATCCTCGGAGGCCTCGTATCCTGGCTTAAGCGTAACAAATGCCACTGGAACCTCTCCTTTGATCTCATGTGGAGCTGCTACAACCGCGCATTCAACCACCGCTGGGTGCTGGGTTATTGCGTTCT
>JAGGUU010000051.1 GCA_021158305.1 Candidatus Bathyarchaeota archaeon | reverse complement strand
TGATGCGGAGTCTTATGAGGAAGCCGTGTCAAGCTGGAGGGCTTATTGGAATCAGCGTTACAGATGGGCTAAGGGACATATGCAATGTGCACTAAAGCATCTGAAAGATGTAATCCGAGCTAAGCATTTATCAATATACGAGAAGATCGAGCTTACTCTTCTCCTATGCATATACTTCATGCCAGTTATGGTTCTCGTCGCTTGGATAGTCGGCGTAGGCGCATATCTATCTCACGAAAACCTTTTCTTCACAACGGATCTTGCCAGATACTACTTCTATACGCTTTCAATCTTTACGTATAGCGCCGTTGGAAACTTCGCCCCATTCTTCGAGGTTGGGTCAGGAGCTTACATGGATAATAGAAAGAGAATTGTATGGTTGCTTCCAGCCTTGTGGTTCGCTTTCTTCATAATGGTTTTCTGCTGCACAAAGGCTGCAATAGATCTGCTCATAGCGAGAAATAACAAACATGGATGGAATCATACGTTTCATAATGGCAATGGGCACAATTACATTAATGGAAATGGAAGAAATGGAAAACGATTAAATGGTAACGGGAGGTTACTGCTATGAACCCGCTGACGCTATTACCGTTAGTACTCATAATTGTTCCGTTCATTCCAACGATCATTGAACTATTCAAAAGAAAAGATGCAGGTCCAAGAGAGGTTCCTGAGCAGACAACATATGAGGAACCTCCAGACGTAAAGGATATTCCAAGAATTGAACGAGCCAATATGGAGGCACGTATGAAAGTTCCAGGTGACATCATCCGCATCACTGGCAACGTCGTCATACCGAATGAGACGGTAATAAATAATCACTTGATTGTTCAGGGAGACCTTAAGGTTGGAAAGAGGACCCATATATACGGGAGTGTTAAGGCCTTCGGCAATGTTGAACTTGGAGAATCCACAGTTGTTGAGGGACATGTCTTATCTGAAGGGAGAATACGGATAGGAAAGGACTGTAGAGTGAAGGGAATAGTTGATTCGCTTAAGGATATAATCCTTGAAGAGAACGCGGTTGTTGAAGCTGTATCGACAGAGAAGACCGTCAGAATCGGGCCGAATGCTAAAATAAATCGGAGGATACTTTCAGGCTCCTCGATAATCACATTACCGCCAGAGATGAAAGAAGAGGAAAAAATCACAACACCGAAGAAAGTTGAGAAGGAACCTTCTAAGCCTAAAGTTGAAGAAAGATCTCCGGAGATTCCTGCCAAGCATATTCCCAAACCATCCCGCATCGAGGAGAAAACTCCTAGAGAAATTGAGATTCCCTTTGAGGTCTTAGACCCTGAAATCGGCCACATGTATCTTTACGCTCCGACAAGATATGGAAAGACATATCTGATTAAGAATTATATAATTCCTCGGCTGGCCGATAAAAAGAAGATAGTAGTGATTGATTCTCACAGAGAGTATCCATTCAAGCAATTCATTGTAAATTATGACAAGACTATTCCAAAGGTTGATAACGATCTCTTCAAGACGTTTATAACCTTTAACATCTGGGGGGATATAGAGAGCATCATCAATAAAATGATAGATCACATAATGCAATCAAATGAGCATGTTGCAATTAGGCCGAACATGACCGACAGCAATGTAGAAGCACTCATTATAAGCGAGTTTCTAAAAAAGATGACGCAAGTGAGATGGAAAACGCCGATTCTCCTAATAGTTGAGGATGCTGACAGATATGATGTTTTCAGCGTCGTCACTAGGGGGAGACATTCAAACATACAGGTTATCCTAACAAGCGCTAGAAAGCTTATGCCCGAGATTCTTTCGAATGCCTACTTAGTCATCGGAAACATCAACCCATCCCTCATCGGAGACTATGATATGCGTGCAGCTAAAGCTGTAGTCGCACTTAAGAAGCATGAATTTCTCTGGGAGAAAGATTATCATGACTGGAGGAGGTTCCGGCTTGAAGAGGTTTCCTCAGAGATTGTGGAAGAGAGGGAAGTCGCTAGGACTGCATCGCAGCCTCGAAGCTTGGAGGCGAAGCCTTCTCTTCCAGTTAGGATAGTTTCTTCGCCTCAGACGGTGGTTGCCAAGCCTTCAGGCATAAGCGATGAGATCTTTAAACGTTTGGAAGAACGCATAAGAATGCTTGAGGAATCAAAAAAGCCTCCTGCGAAGCCTCTTAAATCACATAGCCTGACATCAATAGAGTCAAAGGTTCTAAAGGCTGCTTATAAATGCGGATCTCAGGAGGAGATTTGTCTAAGGCTTATGCTAGATCCCTCAGAGGTTGAAAAAGTGATTGATAGCCTTGTAAAGAAGGGATACTTGGACAGGAATCTGAAGCCAAAGATTCCGCCGGAGAGCATAGAAGGGAAGAAGCCTTTAGAGAGCGAAACAGCTGAAAAGATATTATCTGCTCCTGACATCCGCGCAAGTATTGCTACAGAAGAAAGCGGCGAGAGCATACTTAAGGAGTGGAGAAAGACTTCCTCGCAGCTCCTAAAAAAGGTGATTGGAAAAGATAAATCCCTAGGAGGCTAATCTCATGAACAGACGGAAAATCAAGTATCTACTTCTATTATCACTGTTGATCCTTATAGTGTCAAATGCTTCGCCATCAATGGCTGGTTTATAAAGATGCTACTCTGCCGCGAAGCGAAACTATTTCATCGCTCTATTCGGCTCCACACCCTTTCTATTCCGTCCGGCTCAACCTCGAATAAAGATTCTTGCATGAGAAAAAATGATACTGATATGCATATTGTGACATTCATGTATTAAAGGAGAATACAAGAGCAAAAGCCTTATCAACGCATGATTGATGATTCTATGGCTGTGGCTAAAATTGAAGGTTGCAGTTCAGCTCTACACGATTAGGGATAAAGTCTCCGATGATTACGTGAACGCTTTGAAGATTGTTTCGCGGATGGGATATAAGGGTGTGGAGTTCACTGAGCAGCTCTTTGGAGAAGTCCCAGCCGATAAGCTCAGGCGTCTCCTAAACGATTTAAAAATCACACCGGTATCAGTGCATGTGAACTTCAGGAACCTAATCAATAAGCTGGATGACGTTATCGGGGAAGCAGTGAAGCTCGGCCTCAAATACATAGTGTCCGAGCCGTCCGTGAGGGAAATAAGTAGCCTAAATGACTCCTTAAGGATTGCTAAGATTATGAATGAGATTGGGGAGAGGATTAAAGAGGCTGGAATGCTCTTTGGAATGCATAATCATGCCGCTGAATTTGAAAGTAGGATCGGAGATAAGACAGTATATGATCTGCTCGTGGAGAATACTGATCCATCACTAGTATTCTTCCAACCTGACGTCTACTGGATCATGTATGCAGGCTATGATCCAGTAGACATCATCAGGAATCTTAAGGGAAGATGTCACCTAATACACATAAAGGATATGAAGAATCTTGGAACGAAAGAGTTTGCGGAGCTGGGGCAGGGCATAATAGATTTCAAAGCCATAATTGAGGCTGGAGACGAAGCTGGAGCCGACTGGTACATCGTTGAGAACGATAGGCCCAGCGTAGACTCCTTCGAGAGCATCAGAATGGCCTTGGAATACCTCAGAGAAAACTTTGCAGTTGAATAGAGTCTCCGGAAAGATTTATAGTCTGAATCTCCTATTTTAAACAGGGGGTTGTCTTGTCAGAAGATTGGTGGTCCAAATGGTATAGACGGAGAAGGTGGCCATTCTCCTTTCGAAGCTTCTTCGAAGAGATAGAGGAGATGTTCAGGGAGATCGATGAGGAGATGCGGAGGGAGTTCGAAGAGATCTCCAAGAGAACTCCAAGCGACCTCATTCGTGAGAAAAAGCTCCCGGATGGAACAACCGTGCGTGAATGGGGACCGTTCGTTTATGGATACAGCATAACAATCGGTCCGGATGGCAAGCCGCAAATCAGAGAGTTCGGGAATATTAAGCCGACGGCTGGACCGGGTAGACCTCGCATAGATATTCGAGAGGAAAGGGAGCCGCTGGTCGACATTATGGAGACAAATGGTGAAGTTAAAGTAATCGCCGAGCTTCCGGGAGTTGAAAAGAAGGACATAAAGCTTCACGGAACCGAAACCTCCCTGACTATATCGGTTGACACTCCTCAAAGAAAATACTATAAGGAAGTGGAGTTGCCAGTTAAGGTTGATCCCAAAAAGGCAAAGTCCTCTTATAAAAATGGTGTTTTAGAAGTCTCCTTGCCGAAGAAGGAGGAAAAGCCGAAGGGAGAGCCTATAAAGATAGAATAGCAAATAAAAAACCAAACTCCCCATTTTTTAACTAAAAACTTTATATTTCACCAAAATTATTCTCTACTAAAAGTTATACCATCTTAGTTTCGACGCTTATTTCAGTGTCAATAAACATTCCCCTTAATTATCAGAAAAGCGGTGACGCAAAATGTTAGACATTACAAGCATAGTCTTCATTGGAATATACCTCTTGACTCTACTGCTAGCATCAACAGAGACAACCTCGCTTTCAGTAGCCGCTTTAATTGGAGCTTTTCTCACAGTACTCTTCGGTCTCATATACGGGGCACTTACACCTGAAGAGGCCATAGGCTTCATAGACTTCAGGGTGATACTCCTACTCGTTGGAGTAATGGTAACATTTGAGGTCATAGAGAGAAGCGGTCTCTTCCGAGTTTTAGCCCTATATGCTATAAGGTACTCGAAGGGAGATCCGAAAGTGCTCTTCTTCTCCCTATGCTTCGTTTCGGCAGCTGTCTCTTTATTTCTGAGCGATGTAACGGCTATATTGCTGATAGCTGCCGCGGCGGGTACGATCGCTAGGATAATGGATTATGATCCGGTACCATATTTTGTCTCGGCGGCTATAATGATAAATCTAGGCGGGACAAGCACGCTGATAGGATCGACAAGCAACATGATTATAGGCATGGCCTCCGGGCTGAGCTTTCTGGACTTCCTCAATTTCTTAGCTGTGTGCGAGATAATTCTCTGGGTGTTAACCTCAATAACTTTATATCTTCTTTATAAGCCGAGACTCGGCGAGAAGAAGCCTCCTCCAGTATATGACCCATGGGGAGAGATTGAGGATAGAAAAACGGTTTATAAGGCTGGTTTTATAATAGCTCTCTTCCTTACGCTCTTCTTGCTTTATGAGCGATGGAATGTTGGGCCTGAAATTATAGCTCTTGCATGCGCAGTTATAGCATTAGTTGTCGTCGGTGTCGACGCCGGATCGGTCTTTCGGCAGATAGATTGGGAAACGATATTTTTTATAGGAAGTTTCTTTATTATTATTGGAGGGTTAGAGAAGTCTGGAGTTTTAAAAGCTGTCTCTGAGGCTGTGTTAAACGTGTCGCATGGAAATCAATTTATCGCAGCTCTACTAACCCTCTGGTCGAGTGCTTTCTTAAGCGCCTTCGTAAGCAATATTGCGGTTGCACTAACTTACACACCCATAATCGGAATGATGCATGGAATGAATTCAAATATGAACTATCTTTGGTCAGCATTGGTCTTGGGAACAAACCTTGGAGGAGCCGCTACTCCCGTCAGCGGTGCCGTCTGTATACTCGCCATAGGTGCACTAAAGGAGGAGAATGTTAATTTAAGCTTCGCAGAATTCTCTAAGGCTGGTGTTTTAACAACAATAGTTCAGCTCGCCTTTGCAACCATATATCTAATTCTCAGATTTGGCATGTAAGGAAGTGAATAATGATGGGCTTAAGGGAGAGAATATTAAAGCGTGAAAAGAGGTCTATGGAGAGATATAAGGAGGAGAGAGAAACTTTCGAGAAAGTAATGGGAACTCCAAAGATAAATGTGAGCGTGGAGCTTCCAAAGGGCTACGAGGACAGAAGAGAAGACTTTCTTGATCTTGAGAAGGAGAAGAGTTTCCTTAAAGATGCAAATAGAGCCCTAGGTAGGGTTGTCAAGAAACACTTGAAAATGAAAGAGAAGGCTGAGAAGGAGAAGGCCGCTGAGTCTAAAGACAAACAGTAAGGATTCCCTTTATTGTTTTTATTCTTTTCACCAGATTCCCTGTATTCCGTTAAGAATATACTCGACAGCTATAGCTGCTATTATCAGAGCCATCACCCTAGATATCACCATGGAACCAGCCTTTCCAAGCAACTTATAGATCGGATCGATGAATCTTAATATTAACCACACCGTAAAGAAGACTATGAGGATTGAGAGAATAGTTATTGTCAAGTTAAAGATTCGAATATTCAGTATTGTTGTGGTTATTGCTCCGGGACCTACCAGAAGCGGAATCGCCATTGGAACTATGCCTACGCTCTCCGGCGATTCTCCGCTTTCCTCCCACTTTCCAGTTACAAGCATTTTCACCGCTATTAAGAGAAGGAGTATTCCCCCGGCGATCATGAAGCTCCGCATAGAGATTCCGAAGAGAATAAATATTTGCTGTCCAAGGAGAGCGAAAAAGAAGAGTAGAATAGCTCCGGTTATCGTTGCCCTCTGAAAAGTTCTCTTCCGCTCTGTATCGCTCATTCTATCAGTTAGACTAATGAAGATAGGTATGTTGCCGAGTGGATCAACCACTATGAATAGGGAGATCACAGCCTTGGCGAGTAAAGGAATAGCCGCTATAGCTTCCTCATACATAATTATTCCTTACGTAAATTTATATTAATAACTTGAACTTAAACATGGCTTTGCCTTTTCCCAGAAAAGATAGACTTTTGTCTCCGCCAAGACTGCGAGCCGCGTTAAGACCTCTGCTAATCTGCGTAAATCTTGACGTGCAATCCATTCTTCGAACTCTTCTCTTCTCGGATAAGCCTTTCCTGTCGCCATAAGTCTCTTGTACTGTCCAGTCTTCTTTAAAGCGTCCATCACTTCGCGTATCTCCTCGTCTCTTAGGCTCTGCAGCTTCTTAAGGTTGTATCCCTCACTTGCTAGTAGATGTCTCTTAAATCCGAGCTTCTCCAAGGCCTCAACTGCCTCAATGATCATTCTATTCGGTTTTCTCTCAGCGATTCTCTTC
>JAGGUU010000168.1 GCA_021158305.1 Candidatus Bathyarchaeota archaeon | reverse complement strand
GCTCCAAGCGGAACGGCTAAGAAGCTAGGGGAACTTGTCTCAGAAGCTAGGGGATACAGCTCTATCATACATGGGCGGGAAGGTATAAGTGTGAGAAAGCCGGGGGAACTGGAGGTTCTATCAGTAAGAGCTGGAGGAATCCCTGGAATTCATGAAGTAATTGTCGCTGGGCCTCACGAGATGATACGAATTGAGCATACGGCCTTCTCACGTAGCGTATTCGCTCAGGGAGCCCTATACGCGGCTGAGTGGGTGAGTAAACAGACCGAGCCGGGCATATACAGCATGGATGATGTTCTAGGCTAGCACCCCCTATTAATCTGTGAGGTGCCCTGTAAAATGGGTTCCAGAGCTGTCATAAAATTCGGAGGAGCTGATCTTGCTTCAGGAATTAAGATCAGAAAGGCGGCAGAGAAAGTTCTAAAGTCGCCGTATGACGAGATCGTTGTCGTGGTCTCGGCGATGAAAGGCGTAACCGATAGTCTCATTGATATTATTTCTGAAGTAGGTGTGGCAAACGAGCAAGATTATGCGGAAATAGTTTCCATGGGCGAAAGGATCAGTGCTCGTATCTTCTGCTCAGCCTTGAAATCCTTAGGTGCGGACGCCATATACTTGGAGCCAAATAGTGATGAATGGCCGATCATAACGGACTCTAACTTTAAGAATGCATCTCCAAACATGGAGGAGACTTGTGAACGTGTTAAACGGTTCCTCGAGCCCATGCTCGGCGAGAAGATAATAGTTGTCTGCGGCTTTCTTGGACGGGATGAGAAGGGAAGAATAACTACCCTCGGCAGAGGTGGAAGTGACACAACGGCCATGGTGCTCGCGAACTGCCTGAAAGCAGATGAAGTTATACTTGTAAAGGAGACTGAAGGCGTTATGTCAGCGGATCCTAAGATAATTGAGGATGCAAAGCCGCTCAGTAGACTTGACATTCACGAGATGTTTGCCCTTTCATATGGAGGCGCAAAGATAGTGAAGGCTGAGGCTCTAAAATACAAGCTGCCTAGACAAAAATTGAGGATTGTAAGCTTCTCCAGCGAGGATCTCTCTGGAGGAACGGAGATCATCGGCGTTTTCAACTCCAACTCTTTCGAGATAACTGAGAGGAAGGGATTATCAGCAGTCAGCCTTGTATGCAACATAAAATCCAGCATCATAAGCCACGTGATCTCCATCTTCAAGGATAGGCCAATATACGGTATAAGCACAGGGAAGACTTCGCTGACAATCTTCACATCATCCGAGAACCTACATGGCTTACTAAAGGAGATACACAATTCAGGACTGTGTAAAGCCTTGAGCTTCAGAGATAATGTTGGCCTAATAGAGCTGACTCATCCAGCCTTCGTTGACTCCCCCGGCTGGGTTGCGAAGATCTCCGAGGCTTTAGCGTCAAAAAGAATAAATATAATTGAGATTACGACTAGTAAGTCAACAATAAATGTATTTATTGATGAGTCCAGAATCAACGAGGCGGTAAAAGCTGTGAGGGATTCCCTTGAAGCGTAAAGTGGCGATATTAGGAGCAACAGGTACAGTTGGGCAGAGATTCATCGAGCTTCTTAATGACCATCCCTGGTTTGAAGTTTCAGTCCTAGCTGCTTCTGAACGCTCAGCAGGAAAGAAATACAGTGAAGCTTGCAAATGGCGCATGGAAAATCCCATGCCAGAAACAGTTAAGGACATGACAGTTGTGAACACGAGCCTAAAAGAGGTTAATCAAGCTGGCGACGTAGATCTTGTCTTCTCAGCCCTGCCCGGAAGCGTTGCAGGCCCCATTGAAGAAGAGTTCGCAACTGAGTATCCGGTGGTAAGTAAGGCCAGTGCGCATAGAATGAGTAGAGATGTCCCGCTCATAATACCAGAGGTAAATCCGGATCATCTACAGATGATTCAGATTCAGAGAAAGAGACGAGGCTGGAATGGCTTCATCTCTACAGACCCGAATTGCAGCACGATTCAACTCGCCATAACTCTAAAGGCCCTAATGAAGTTCGGCGTGAAGAAGGTCATAGTCTCCACTATGCAAGCTATCAGCGGAGCTGGGTATCCAGGCGTCCCGTCTCTGGACATAATCGATAACGTTATTCCATACATAGCTAATGAGGAAGAGAAAATGGAGAATGAGACTCTAAAAATCCTCGGGACATTTCGTAACGGCGAGATTCAACCTGCAAATATAACGATAAGCGCTAGCTGTCACAGAGTTCATGTGAAAGATGGGCATCTAGAAGCTGTATACGTTGAACTTGAGAAGAAGCCAGATATCGATGAGGTTAAAAAAGCCTTCAGAGAGTTCTCTGGAGAGCCTCAGAGCCTCAAGCTTCCAACGGCCCCTGAAAAACCAATAATCGTGAGGGAAGAGGAAGATAGACCTCAGCCCCGCTTGGACAGGAATGCGGGCAGAGGCATGAGCGTCGTGGTTGGGCGTATACGCGAGGATCCAATAATGACGATCAAGTATCTTTGTTTGGGACATAACACTATCAGAGGTGCCGCTGGAGCTGGCGTGTTAAGTGCTGAGCTCATGGTTAAGAAGGGAATTCTCTAGGAGAAGGTATCTGTTTTATGCCTCTTGAAATATGTTCGAATCCATACTTAGAGGATAGGGATGGTATTCTATACATAGATGGTGTCTCATCCCTAGAGCTAGCGGAGAAGTTTGACACTCCACTTTATGTTCTGGTCGAGAGAAGAATACGGGAGAATTATCGTCGTCTCTACGACGCTTTAAGGAGACGCTACGAGAAGGTTAGAATCTATTATTCTGCAAAGGCGAATACGGGGCTTTCCGTCTTAAAGATACTTGAAAGCGAAGGCTCATGTATAGACGCCGTAAGTCCCGGAGAAGTTTTTCTAGCGTT
>JAGGUU010000159.1 GCA_021158305.1 Candidatus Bathyarchaeota archaeon | reverse complement strand
TGATAGAGAAGCATTACAAGAAACCGATGGATATAGAATGGGCTTTGGATGAGAGGACGAATAAGCTATTCATTCTCCAAGCGAGACCTGAAACTGTATGGGCGATTAAAAAAGAGGAGGAGAAGCCGACAGCTAGGATGGAGACAACTACTGAGAGAAAGATTCTTGTACAGGGGCTTCCGGCGTCGCCTGGAATTGCGGTAGGTAAAGTCCACATAATCCCAACAGTAGATCGGATAAATGAGTTTAAGAAAGGAGAGATATTAGTCACTGAGATGACCGCTCCAGACTGGGTTCCAGCGATGAGGAAGGCGGCTGCCATAGTCACCAACTCCGGCGGAATGACGTGTCATGCGGCGATCGTCTCCAGAGAGCTTGGAATTCCATGCATTGTTGGAACAGCTTCACGTGGGAAACCGGCTACTGAAGCGCTACCAGACGGAGCCGTAGTCACTGTTGATGCCAAGCTAGGAGTCGTATATGAAGGCGCATTGGAGGAAGCTGTTAAGAAAACAGCGGCTGAAGAAGTCATAACTGGAAAGGCTGTTACGGTTGAGCCGCATATAGTCACCGGCACAAAGATTTACGTAAATCTAGGTGAACCTGAAATAGCTGAGAGAGTTGCCGCTCTTCCAGTTGACGGAGTAGGTCTTCTAAGACAAGAGTTCGTATGGAGCAGCGAGATCGGAGAGCATCCACTATATCTAATCGAGCAGGGACGAGAAGAGAAATTCGTCAATAGTCTGGCTGAAGCATTCAGGAAGATATGTACAGCTTTCTATCCGAGACCAGTCGTTATGCGTTTCAGCGACTTCAAATCTTCAGAATATAGGGAGCTTAAGGGAGGCGAGAAGTATGAACCTATTGAACCATCAGCTCTCTTAGGATGGAGAGGGGCATCGAGATACTATGATCCAAAATACATTGAGGCGTTCAGGCTTGAGGTCAAAGCTGTAAAGAAAGTTAGGGAGGAATTCGGGCTAAAGAATCTACATGTGATGATTCCCTTCTGCAGGAGAGTTGACGAGATAATAAGGATAAACAAGATATTTGAAGAAGAAGAGCTTTACAGGGGACCAGACTTTAAGGTATGGCTGATGGCTGAGATACCTAGCAATTGCCTCCTAGCGGATAAATTTAACAAGTATGTAGACGGATACAGCATTGGAAGTAACGACTTAACGATGACTATTCTTGGATGCGACAGAGACAACGAGACCGTTGCACACCTATTCGATGAACGTGACTTAGCAGTTAAGAGGGCCATAAGACTGTTGATAAGGCTTGCTCACAAAGACGGTAAGACTGTCAGCATATGCGGGCAAGCTCCGAGTGTCTATCCGGAGTTCACGGAGTTCCTTGTAAGGAGCGGAATCGACAGTATATCGGTAAATCCCGATGTGGTCGTGGCAACGAGGAAGCTTGTAGCAAGTATCGAGCAGAAGATAATGCTCGAAAAGCTGACCGGAAGGGGATTGCGAGAAGACCCAGACTTGGATATTCCTCTCAACTAGGCTTCCCCCTCCTTTTTTATTTGGTAATTGCTTCACGCCATAAGTCGATCATTCAGTACAGAAAACATTATGCAATATTGGGAAATTCCTATTTTATGGCTTCAAGGATTTGTCTGGAGAAAAACTGATCATCTTCTCGTACATTTTCTCAAGTGTCCATCGTGTAGCGGATCTAATCTCCCTTTCTCTCTGCTCATCAGCATTCTTTATTCTTATCTCACGTAAGATGTTCCCTTCTTTCTCTATCTCGTAAGAGAGAATCTCGCTAGGCATAAGTTTTCCTTGGCGAACGAGATCCTCATCTTTTTTCTTCATCTTTTCAAGGATTTTATCGATCAGAAAAGCAGTGAAGGGAGGAATATTCACGTCAAACTCCTTATCCTCCGCGGGCACGATTCTTATCTGATCTTCCTCTACATACATCCTAGCTAAAAGTTCTCCCGATGAAGTCTTTAATGGAATTGTTCTAAGAATCTTCTTAGCTAGCAACGGAACTTCAGTTTGTTTCGTAGCTTCTATCTTGCCGATCTCTCCTGCTCTCCGGAAACTCCTCTCTATGAGAATACGATTAATGATTTCGAGAAGAGCCTTCATTCCCTCAAGCTCTACTTCGAGATTCTTGATTTTTTCTTCAAGAATTTCCCTTAGCTCAGCTATCTTTTTTATCTCTTCTTCTCCCATTCCTTTCTCTCCCTAAACGATAAAAAGAATCTTTAAAATTAATTCGGAAATTCTCCACTGTTACTTCAAAGTCATGATTGCTTAAAAGTCTTTTTTAGTTAAAAGGATGAATATTCTTTTAAAAGATCCATAAATAATGTAGATTGTAGAAGAGTGATGTATCATGCCGATAGGTCTTTACGTTCTGATACAGGTTGAGGAAGGTGAACCTTGGACTATTGCAAAGAAGATACTGGAGATCGAAGGCGTGAAAAGTGCTTATGCTGTAACCGGGCAGTATGATATAATAACTTTTGCTGAGCTAAATGACGTAAGTGAAATAAAGAATTTAATCAAGAAGATCCATAATGTAGAAGGAGTTCAGCACACTCAAACGGCAGTTTGTATACCCTAACTTTTCTTTTCTTTTTAGTTAACAATCATATGAGAAGGCTTGTCAGCGACGGTATATAAACGTTGATTGAAACGTATATAGAGACTGTTAAGAGTAGGAGCGAAAATAATATCAGAAGAAGATCGTTCGTTTTTATCTTCAGCACATATAGGTTTGTTCTGTTCTTGCATGCTCCCCAAGCTCTTGACTCCATGGTCTCCGCAAGCTCCAAGCTCCGACGGATAGCATTTACTATTAGCGGGATAAGTATCGGTATGTAGTTTCGTATTCTTCTAAGGAAATTTCCACTTTCAATCTCAAGTCCCCTAGCTTTTTGAGCATCTATTATCGTCTGGGCTTCTTCAGCTAGAACTGGGACGAAGCGGACTGCTGTTGTGAAGGCAAAGCAAAGCTCATAGGGAATTCCGCTTTGCTCTAGAGCTAAACCAAGCGTGTCTGGAGATGTCGTTAAGAAGAAAATTGAGAAGCTCTGAACTAAAACTATGAATCGAATGGTCATGGCTAATGATCGCTCTAGTATAGAAGTGAAAGTTTCATGTCCAGCATAAAAGTAGAGTGAAAGAAGGTTGACAGCGAAGATCATAATGGCGAAGACCGCTGAGCCTTTCATAGACCGCATCCACTCTCTCTGAACTTTAGCCATAAAGACTATGGGTAGCTGAATCAGGAAAAGGATTAGAAGCGGAATGATATTGTTAAACATAACGGCGACTGTGAAGAGTACACATACATAGATAAACTTAGCTCTTGGATCCAGCTGGTGAATTGGGGATGATATGCTTCTGAATTTGAAGCCGTCAAATACGCTCATTTCTGATCTCTCAGCCTCTTATATATAATGTCAGCAGCTTCATAGACATCAATAACATTGCGGGGGAAACCATATTCTTCTAAACATTTAAAGAGCTTAGCGATTTCGGGTAAGGCGATGGAGGCTTCTTTCACTAAATCTTCATTCGTTAAGACCTCCTCAGCCTTTCCGGAGGCTATTATCTTACCCTGCTTCATAAGTATGATCCGCGGATTACACTCAGCAACGAATTCCACATCGTGCGTAACTACTATGATTGTTTTTCCCTGCTGGTTTAACTGCAATATGAATTGCCTCAGTTTTTCCTTTTGCATATAATCTTGCCCTATAGTCGGTTCATCGAGTATGATAATCTTCGGATCCCACGCCAATACTGACGCCAATGCAACCCTCTTCCTTTCTCCCCCGCTGAGCATAAACGGGGAGATCTTTCGGTATCTCTCTAGATTAAGCATGTTCAGCGCCCAGCCGACTCGCTCCTTTATTGTCTTCTCATCATATCCAAAGTTCCTTAATGCGAAGCTAATCTCCTCTTCAACAGTCTCGCTGAAGAGTTGATGATCTGGATTCTGAAAGACGAGCCCCACCTTTCTCGCTAATCTTGCTACACTTACTCTCCTAGTATCAATACCATCTACAAGAACCCTTCCCCTTGTAGGCTTAAGCAAACCATTCATATGCTTAACCAAAGTAGTCTTTCCGGCTCCATTCTGCCCCATGATTGCAACGAATTCCCCATCTTCAATCCTCAAATTAACTCCTGAGAGTGCTTCCACGCCATTCGGGTAGGTGAAATACAGATTCTCCACGATGATCATCTGCTCAAAAACTCCTTTATAACCTGACAAGCTTCCTCCGAATATAATGGAGGCCTATTAAGATTTATCCCTCTATGTTTTAGGAGCTTGTAAAGCATAGTGGCCTTAGGAATGCCTACCCCTATTAAGCGGGTCTTCTCAGAGGCAAGCACCTCCCGAGGGTCTCCATTCATCACTATTCGTCCATCATGCATGACGATGATGCGGTCAGCGTATCTCGAGACAAGATCCAACCTATGCTCCACTAGTATTATAGTCATGCTCATCTCTCTGTTCAAGCGCTCAATAACCTCAAAGATTTTTTCAGCCCCAGCAGGATCCAAGAAGCTCGTCGGTTCGTCCAGCACCATAACATCGGGATTCATGGCTAGAACGGAAGCAATCGCAACCCTTTGTTGCTGTCCTCCAGAGAGTTCGTAGGGAGGTCGATTCTTTAAATTATATGTTCCAGTTATTTTTAGGGCCCAATCAATCCTTTTACGAATCTCCTCCCTTGGAACCCCCAGATTCTCAAGTCCGAAAGCAACATCCTTTTCAACAGATAACGCGAAAAGCTGATTCTCCGGATTCTGAAAGACCATTCCAACGCGTTGAGCAATCTCATATGTGGGATGCTCCTTCACATTTAGTCCGCATACACGTATTTCCCCTTCTAGTTTTCCACCATAGAAATGTGGAATCAAACCATTAAAACATCTGCAGAGAGTAGTCTTACCACATCCACTTGGTCCAGTAATAATGACGAATTCGCCTTCCTCAATTTTAAGGTTCACATCTCTGAAAGCGGGTTTTTCACCAGCAGGGTAAGTATACGTCAGTCTTTCAGCCTCTATTACTGTCAATATTCTTCACTTCTAAGGACTTATCACGCTCGCTTTAGAGTAGATACTTACTATTGAGATACTTAAACTAATTGTATGAAATATTCAGTCTACTACATATTGAAGCATAACAAACATTGAAATTGTCATATCCAGCGTAAATTTCGGAGAAAGCCGTGCTTGATATACTTCCCTACGATCGGTATTCTTTCCCCACAGTTTGGGCAACGTTTCTTGGCAGTAATTTTATAACTTGTAATCGTATAGCCGAAGCGTTTTATTAATGCTCTCCCACAATTGGGACAGTACGTGTTCTCATATCTATGACCTGGAACATTTCCAATATATGGATACTTAACACCGGCTTTCTTAGCCATTTCATAAGCTTTCTCTAAAGTCTCTACCTTTGTCGGCGGATTTGAGAACTTGTAGGCTGGATAATACCTAGTGAAGTGCAAGGGAGTTTCGCTTCCAGCTTCCTTCAAATGCCTCTCTATCACCCATTCTATTGAATATTCATCATCATTAACTCCTGTTACAATTAGGTTCACAACCTCCACATGTAAACCCATGCGTTTAGCTTCTCGGATATTTCTCCAAACAACTTCTACGTCCACACCTCCGCAGTATTTACGGTAAACATCCGCTTTACCTTTCATGTCGATCTTTATGCCGTCCATTCCTGAATTTTTAAGCATCTTTAGAGCCTCTAATGTCATGTATCCATTTGAGACATAGCAACAATACAATCCCTTCTTGCTACCAGTCTTAAAGAGGCTGAGAACCCAGTCTGTTAGGAGAGTTGGTTCTTGAAAACTTGCGCAAAGACCCTTATCTCCAAGCCTCAGAGCTTGCATTAAAACTTCCTCTTGAGGAGTAAAAGACGCGTGTAGAAGATCTGGCGGTTTTCTTGACAAGTGATAATTCTGGCACCACAAGCATTCAAAATTACATGACCACGTAGAAAACGTCAATGCGGTGGAACCTGGCCAGTAGTGAAAGAAAGGCTTAATCTCAATCGGTCTGCTTTCGAGAGCACTTAAGTA
>JAGGUU010000119.1 GCA_021158305.1 Candidatus Bathyarchaeota archaeon | reverse complement strand
ATAATAACTGAGAGAGTATTCAACTGGCCTGGAATAGGCACGCTCTTTTATATGGCTGCCAACATGTTTGATTCTCCCGTGATCATAGGTGAAGTAGTGATTTATGCTTACTTGCTTGCAATCACGGTATTCGTGCTCGATATAGTCTATGCAATAGTTGATCCGCGTATAAGGTTGGGAATAACATAAAATGTCTAGACGAGTGAAGGAGCATCTTAAGGAGATACTTCAATACAAACCTGCCTTAGTAGGTTTGGGAATCCTCGTGCTCTTAATCGGAATCTCAATCTACACAGTGATTATGATACCCTATTCGAAGGCAACATATCTCTGGAGAGCTGGAGAGGGAATATGGCTTGAATGTCCAAGAAACGCTATGCCTTCATGGGTCAATCTTTTTCTCCCCAAGAAGCTTCCGGAGACAATAATATTAGATACCCAGAAGGGCGGGCGCGGCGTAGCGAAGGCTGTTGTGCCATTCGGTGAAAAAGCAAGCAAGATTAGGATAGAGTTTACGTTCAATTATCCATACGATGATTTCCCGAGTGAAATAAATCTATTCTATACTGCGGAATACAACAGATCCTCCCCGCATATAACTATATACTGGATAAAGCCGAATGGAGAAGAATTTAAGATTAAGGAATTAACGCTGAAGAAGTCAGGCGCATACTACATATCGAATGACGAGAAATTCGCGCAGAATCTTCAAAAGCGTATCTATGAAAAGTTCGGGAAAGAACCAGACTATACAATGAGTCCTGAGATAGGGCTCTTCGCGAGGGAGGACGAGTCTATTCTAAAGGTTGAAACAGTAACTCCGATGAAGGGAAGATACATGATGATTATTGAAGGGACGGTTTTTGAGAGAAATGCAAACGTTGATGTTAAGCTTGTAGTCTATGGTAAAGTCTACGGAGTAGCAGGAACAGATCATCTGAGAAGAGACTTGAGCATAGCTCTTCTCTGGGGGACTCCTATAGCTCTTTCCTTCGGCGTCATTGCGGCGGTATCGATTGCGTTCATACAGATGATCATCGCTGCTTTGAGCGCCTGGTACGCAAACAAGGTGGACTTTGTTATTCAGAAGGTAACGGAGATCAATATGATTCTGCCGTTTCTTCCAATATTGATAATGCTCTCGGTCTTCTATAGCTTCAACATATGGATGTTACTGATAGTAGTGATTGCACTGAGCATATTCGGCTCTGGAGTTAAAACGTATAGGGCTGTATTCCTTCAAATAAAGGAGTTTCCATATGTTGAAGCAGCTAAAGCATATGGTGCAAGCAGCCTAAGAATAATCTTCCTCTACTTGATACCTAAAATCTTGCCAACCATCATACCGTCACTTGTTCTTTCAGTCTCAGACTTCGTGTTTCTTGAGGCTGCATTAGCGTTTCTTGGGCTTGGAGACCCAGTTGCTCCAACGTGGGGAAAGATAATAGACGATGCATACTCGATGGGAGCATTATACAAAGGCTACTTTTACTGGGTTCTAGAGCCATCCTTCATGCTCATATTGACAGCCTTAGGATTCGCGCTTCTAGGCTTCTCCCTCGATAAAATATTCAATCCAAGGTTGAAGGAGATATGAGCAAGGCGCTATTGGAAGTTAAAGACTTATACATGTATTACCGCACTACTAAAGGTTCACTTAAAGCCGTTGACGGTGTATCGTTCATACTTAATAGAGGGGAAACCCTCGCGCTCATAGGTGAGTCTGGATGTGGGAAAAGCTCATTGGCTAAGTCTCTGATACGCTTATTGCCGAGAAATGTCGCGGTTTTCAGAGGTCACATATACTTAGATGGAAAAGACCTCATGAAGATGAGTGATGGCGAGTTCAGAAGAACCGTGCAGTGGCAGAGGATCTCGATGGTTGCACAAGCGGCTCTAAACTCGCTTAATCCAGTGATAAAAGTTGGAGAGCAAGTCGCGGAGCCTCTGATAGTCCATAAGGGAGTCGACAAAAAGGAGGCGCTGGAGAGGGCTAGAAAAGTATTCTCGCTCGTCGGGATTCCAACGGTCTTCGCTGATAGGTATCCATTTGAGCTGAGCGGAGGGATGAGGCAAAGAGCTATAATAGCGATGGCTCTGATAATGAATCCGGAGATCATCATCTTGGATGAGCCGACGTCAGCCTTGGATGTTCTGACACAAGCGAATATAATGAATCTGCTTAAGAAGATAAAGAAGGAGTCGAGCATAAGCTTCATTTTAATAACTCATGATGTAGGTCTATCAAGCGAGCTGGCGGACAAGGTAGCAGTCATGTATGCGGGGCAGATCGTCGAGTTTAACGATGCTGAGAGCTTCTATAGCTCCCCATTACACCCATACTCGCAGAAGCTTATGGCTAGTGTCCCAACGCTAAGAGTAGATAGGACCCCCGAGTATATTCCCGGATCACCGATCAGCCTGATTAACCCTCCTGAGGGCTGCAGATTTGCTGATAGATGTGAGTCAAGAATGCCAGTATGCTCTAAGGATCCGCCGCTTATTTCCCTCGGGACGGAAAGATATGTGAAGTGCTGGCTATATGCAAGGTGATCACGAGTGAGCAGTAACGTCCTATTAACATTAGTTGATCTTCGGAAATGGTATAGGATAAAGAAGGGAATATTCGGCACAGTCGAATACGTTAGAGCAGTTGACGGAGTGAGCTTTAATCTAAGAAGGGGAGAAGCAATATCGCTTGTCGGGGAGAGCGGAAGTGGAAAAACAACTCTTGGAAAGACTATCCTGGGACTTGAGAAGCCTACTAGCGGAAAGATAATCTTTGAGGGGAGAGACCTAGCAAGTCTAGACTCTAAGGGTATGACATGGTATAGGCGGCAGACAGGCTTCGTTCAGCAAGATCCATTCGGAGCGCTGCCGCCGTTTATGACCGTGGCAAGAATTTTAGAGGAGCCTATGATAATAAATAAGGTTGAGAAAAAGGAGAGGCGTGAAAGGATCTATAGAGCGTTGACCGAGGTTAGATTGACGCCAGTTGAGGATTACTTGAAGAAGTATCCTCACATGCTGAGCGGTGGGCAGCAGCAACGCTTGGTAATTGCAAGGGCAATAATACTGAATCCAAAGTTAATAATTGCTGATGAACCAGTCTCGATGCTGGATGCCTCGGTAAGGATTGAAATATTAACGTTGCTAAGAGAGCTCCAGAAGAGGCACAACCTCAGCATAATCTATATTACGCATGACCTCTCAACGACAAGGTATTTTTCAGAGTGGATATTTGTCATGTACGCTGGCAAGATCATCGAGAAGGGCTTGACAAGTGAGCTCCTGAAGAATCCCTTACACCCATACACGAGAGCTCTGCTACAGGCAATTCCGGATCCAGACGCGAAGAACAGGTTTGTGATAAGGGAGATACCGCCCGGTGAGCCGCCGAGCTTGGTTAATCCACCAAGCGGATGCAGATTCCATCCGAGATGCGTGTTCGCAAAGAAGGGATTATGCGATAAAAAGGAGCCGCCGGAATTTGAGGTTGAGAAAGGGCATCTTGTGAGTTGTTGGCTCTATGAGAATACAGAAAAATAGGATTCGCATACAGATAATTGTAGGAGCAACTTTTGTAATCATAAGCTTCATAATATCTTTATTCATGGTTATCGGGGTAATTGAGAAAAATTATCTCCTCTCCTTCTTGGCATATTCGCTATCGTTTGCAGGTGTGGCTCTCGGATTAATAGCCGCGTACGAGATTGCGTTCCCAGAGAAGAAGCGGAGGCGTAGAGCATAAATTTGCATCGGGGTAGTGGCGTCAAAGAGGTTATAGTCTAAAGCTTGATGGCAGAATCTCTCTTAGTCTCCTAAGAGATCTGAGCTTTTCATCACTGTTTAGGCGGGCTTCCTCAATGGCTTGCCTTAATATGCTGATTGACTCATCCATCGCTTTTCTGTCAACAGGGAATGGAACACCATCTTTTCCTCCATAAGCAAACGAGTACTTCACTGGATCGCTCCAGCTCGGCTCCTCACCGTAGATTATCTCCGAGACTAGGGCGAGCCCTCTTACAGTTGCAGGTCCAATACCTTTTATGCTGAGCAGTTCCTCATAATTTCTTGGCTGAAACTCGTAAGCTTTCTTAACGGCTTTCCAGTTTATTCTTAAAGGCATCGAAAGGAATCTTGAATGGGGGAATCTGCTATCCGTAGGCATCCACTCATCAAGTATCCTTTGCTTTGTTCTCTTCAATAGGCACAGGTCCCTCGCGAGCTTTCGAGGATTCTCCCTAATCAAATCGACTGAGGCTTTTCGGCATCCCTCGCTCTCTCTTGCAGTCATATCTAAGACGTAACGGCTTTTCCGCTCGCTCACTATCGCAGCGTGAGGCTCAACGACGAAGCTCTTTATGTTTCTTGATAGCCAATGATACCTCCT
>JAGGUU010000008.1 GCA_021158305.1 Candidatus Bathyarchaeota archaeon | reverse complement strand
TTCCGTCCTAAAACTGATGAGGAAATATCCATTCTTCAGATTCTGTCAGAGTAGCGCTCAAATATACGAATGGATGGAGAAGTATTATCCCGACATCTTCGAGGAGATAAAGAAAAACGTCAAAGATGGAAGATGGGAGATAGTTGGTGGATCATGGAGCGAACATAACGCCACAATACCATGCGGCGAATCCCTTGTTCGTCAATATCTTTTCGGAAAAAGGTACTTCATGGAGAAGTTTGGAGTCGATGTGAAGGTTGCATGGCTCCCGGACAGCTTCGGTTTTTGCTGGAGTCTCCCACAGATCCTGAAGAAATGCGGAATCGATTACTTTCTAACATTCAAGTTAAAGTGGCAGATTGAAAGAATGAGTCCTCCAATGCCGTTTCCATACTATCTCTTCTGGTGGCAGTCTCCGGACGGATCAAAGATTCTAGCATATCATACCGTTGGGAGCTATAATGAAAGGATTGACCAGAGATATGCAGATGTCATATTGCTCGCGCAGCTTGCAGAGTTAAAGAAGATCCATCAAGTTGATCATCTGCTTGTCCTCTTCGGCCATGGCGATCATGGAGGAGGACCTACTGAGAAGATGATAATGAAGGCTCTGGAGCTTAAAGATAGAGAAAAACGCGTTCGCGTTCTTTTCTCGGGAGTAAAGGAGTACTTCGATAAGATTCGCTCCGTAGCTGGGGAGAAAATTCCAATAGTGAATGACGAATTATATGTCAAGACTCATAGGGGAACATTAACAACCGAGGCTATGATGAAGCTTGAGAACAGGAGATGCGAGGTTCTCCTACTTTCAGCCGAAAGATTCCTATACATTGCGAAGAGGTATAAATATGCGTATCCAAAGGAGAAACTTAAGGAGTGCTGGAAGAAATTACTCTTTAATCAGGTTCACGATAACCTTGATGGGACATCGATAGAGACGGTTTACCAAGATGCGGCTACCGATTATAGAGATATAAAGAGGACAATACGTGAGATAAGATGCTTAGAAGCAATCTCCAAGCATATTGATACGTCAGGTAGCGGTGTGAAGGCCATAGTGGTCTTCAATCCGCTATCATGGAGAAGAAAATCGATAATTGAGATTCCGATAGATGAGCTATTCGGGGAGAACCTCCTAATCCTAGATAATAATGGGAATATTGTTCCTCACCAGTACGTGACGGATGAGGAAATAAAAAAGATAATCTTTGAAGCTGACGTTCCGGCCATCGGATATAAGGTCTATCAAGTGACGTATTCCAGCAAAGAACAATCATTCAAGACCGATTTAAAAGCCGATGAGAAAACTATTGAAAACTCATACTTTAAAGTCCAGATTCATCCTGAATTGAATTATGCAGTTAACATATTTGATAAGGAGAATAATAGGTGGATTTTTAACACCTCAAGTGGGGGAAATATTCTGGAGATATATGAAGATAGGCCTCCAAATGCTCCAGATGGGGAGCCGGCGTGGAACATATATCTTGGAAACCGATCTGAACCGAGGACGGTTAGGGCTCGCCTAGTAGAGAAAGGACCCGTAAGAGCTAAGATAAGGATTGAGAAAGAGTTTGGGAATTCAAAATTTGCTCAGGATATCATCCTATACAGAGGTTCAAATCTGGTTGAATTTGGACTTCACGTCGACTGGCATGAGCATTACCGATTTGCAAAGGTAGCGTTTCCGCTTAATCTATCATCATACTGGGCTACATATGAGATTCCATACGGCGTCATACAACGTTTCGATCATAGCTTGAGAGCGGCTCCCCCAAAGAGTATTGATCTCCCTCCAAGAGGATGGGAGCTCTCGGATACCGCTAAATGGGAAGTTTCAGCTCAAAGATGGGTTGATGTTTCAGAGAATGATTATGGAATAAGCCTGTTGAACGACTGCAAGTATGGATTCTCATTCGAGAAGAATACCTTAAGGATGAGTCTGCTACGCGGTCCGAGGAGAGGGTACAGATTCACCCCGGAGAGCTGGGCTGATCAATCAGATGAGCCAAGGATAGGAATCCACCATATCCGATATGCTATTTATCCTCACAAGGGAGACTGGAGAGTCGCTGAGACCGTGCGGCGAGGATACGAGTTCAATTATCCCCTTCATTACGTCATTGAACCTCCACACAATGGAGAGCTTCCCATGGAGCATTCCTTCATCGAAGCCTCGCCTTCAAACATCATAATCACAGCTGTGAAGGAGGCTGAAGACTCAGATGATATGGTGATCAGATTATATGAGGCTCACGGCCTAGATACCGTTGCAACGATAAGATTCGACAAGGCTCCCAGCAAAATCCTACAGACAGATCTTCTAGAATGGGATAAGTATCTTCCAAGCGTCGAATATAAGGTGCAGGGAAGAAGCGTATCAGTTCCAATGAAGGCTTGGGAGATAAAGACATTAAAAGCGAAATATCTAAGTTAAAAATGGATTTGAATGGAATCGTTTCCAGATGGGAGAGTCTAATAATGATAGATTTCTCGAAGATTAAGACTTACCCAATCTCTCAAAGAAGAAATCTGGTTACACTTAAGGATATGATCGATCCAGAGGAGCCGGCGCCCCCATTCCATAACCCAGACTTGAAAGAGATCGCTGATAGAATAGTGGAAGCTAGGAGGAACGGTAGACCGGTTCTCTGGATGATGGGCGCCCACGTGATAAAGTCAGGTCTTTCTCTCATCATTATAGACCTTATGAAGAAAGGCGTGATAACCCATATAGCATCTAACGGCGCAGTTACGATTCACGACTTTGAAATAGCATTGATAGGCGAGACGAGCGAAGACGTAGCCACAAGCATAGAGGATGGAACATTTGGGATGGCTGAGGAAACCGGTCTTCTCATGAATCTTGCCATTCAGAGAGGTGTACGTGACGGTTTAGGATACGGATGGTCTCTTGGAAAGATGATCGCCGAGGACGATAGATTCAAGTTTAGAGAGTACAGTGTGGTTTATAACGCGTATAAGCTCGGCATACCCTTCACTGTTCATGTAGCCCTCGGCACAGATATCATCCATCAGCATCCAAGATGTAACTTCGCCGTTCTCGGCGAGGCTACTGGAAGAGACTTCAGGAAGTATGTGGAGACTGTAAGCCGTCTCGAAGGCGGCGTCTTCCTAAACTTCGGATCAGCGGTTATAGGCCCCGAAGTATTTCTCAAAGCCCTCTCTATAGCTAGGAATCTGGGATTTAAGGTTGAAAAGTTTACAACGGCAAACTTTGACTTGAAGCCCATATCTGACTATAGACGTATGAGGAGCAAGGATGATCCAGACTATTACTATCGACCCTTAAAGAATATAGTTATAAGACCTACATCGCTTGGAGGCAAAGGATTCCACATAACAGGAGATCATGTAGTAACGATTCCGAATCTTCACCATATGATCCTAAAGAGACTTAATGAGCTAAAGATTACTCTGGAATTGCCTAGCGGTGGATCTACAAGCGTCCCATCATTAGACGAGCAGATAGAAGAAATTCGACAGACCTATCCTGACGTGAAGAGGATAATCGACAGATTCATGAGGGAAAACCAGAGCCTTAACTCCATAGTTGAAGATTTAATTAAGGCATACAGGGTCATAAATCATTGCTTCGAGACCGGTGGAACATTATTCCTGTGCGGAAACGGAGGAAGCTTTGCCGATGCATTTCACATATCTGCTGAACTTTTGAAGTCCTTCAAAAAGAAACGGCCGATTCCAGAGTATAGGAAGAGATTCTTCACCGGTCTCCCGAACGGCAATCTCATTGCTGAAAGCTTAGAGGAGGGGCTCCGCGTGCTGGTTTTAGGCGCAAATCATTCTCTGTCAAGCGCTGTTGAGAATGATAATCCAACCAGAAATATGGCGTTTGCGCAGGAGTTGTATTCTCTAGCTAGGCAGGGTGATGTGTTGCTGGGCATAAGCACAAGCGGAAATGCTGAGAACGTCTTCTATGCAGCTATCACGGCGAAGGCTTTAGGATTAACTGTAATTCTCTTAACGGGGAAGGATGGTGGAAGAGTCTCTAAAGTTTCCGATGTAACGATTAAGGTTCCAGCTGAGGAAACAAGTCGGGTGCAGGAGCTACATACAATAGTATATCATACTTTATGCGAGATGCTTGAAGCCTCACTATGCGAGAGAATAAGGGAATGAATGGGCTTAAACGTTCAAGACTCATAGAGATTCTGGAATCGATCAAAAGTTTAGATGTTGCCGTTATTGGAGACTACGCCTTAGATGTCTACTGGTATGCTGACATGACCCTTTCGGAGCTATCCCGTGAAACACCGCATTACACGCGTCCGATCATTAGAGAGACGTACTCGCCGGGAGCATCTGGAAACATCTGTTGCAACGTGAAGGATTTAGGTGTCAGAAAAGTATTCGCAGTTACAGTTTTGGGAAGGGATTGGCGTGGTCAGATACTAATGGATAAGCTCAGAGAGAAAGGTGTACTTCTAAATCATGTAATTACATCGTCAGAGAGGGTGACGTCAACATATATCAAACCTATTCTCTGCGGATTCGATTCTCAACAAGAAGACTCAAGACTCGACTTTATAAACTATCACCCGCTATCCGAGGATCTTGAAAGCCGAATTTTAAGCGAGATTCAAGCAGCGGTCTCAAGCGTTGATGTTCTGATAATTGAGGATCAGATGACCCAGAATGGGATAATAACCGACAATATTCGTGAAGTTCTCATCAAAACCGCGGAGGAGAATCCGGAAAAAGTATTCATAGCGGATTCTAGGAGGAATATTGGGTTATTTAAAAATATGGTTTTGAAGCCGAACAAGATGGAGGCCGTGAAGGCTATAGATCAATCTAGGGATCCTTCGACAGTTACTGAAGAAGAGATCATAGAGATAGGTAGGGAGCTCCAGAAGAGGGCTAAGCGCCCAGTCTATATTACATTAAGCAGTGAAGGAGCTCTCCTAATAACTGAGTCTGGATTCGAAAAGATACCTGCAGTTCGAACGGAGCCACCGATAGATCCCGTTGGAGCCGGAGATACGTTTATAGCCGCTGCCGGAGCTAGCTTAGCTGCCGGAGCGACTCCCCTAGAGGCTGGAATCATAGCTAACTTGGCAGCCAGCGTAGTTATTAAAAAGTTGAATATCACGGGAACCGCTTCTCCTAGGGAGATTCTGGGAAGATTTGATGAGGTTTCTAGGGGGGATGAGTGGCCTTGAATCAGTGGATGGAGATTGTGAACCCAGATGTCAAGATGAAAGTTGGCAATATTAGATATGCGTTAATAGATTTTGATGGCACGATTTCCGTGATTAGGCAGGGATGGGAAGATGTTATGATCCCCCTTATGATAGAGATGATATGCGACGGGAAGCCTCCGACGCCGGAGATCGAGAAGGAAGTTCGGGACTATGTTGATTATTCCACTGGGATGTTAACAATAAAGCAGATGACATGGCTTGCTGAAGCTGTTAGGCGACACGGCATAGCTAAGAAGCCTAAAAGCCCCTATGAGTATAAGCGCATATACAACGAGAGGCTTCTAATACGCGTTAATAAGAGACTCGACAAACTAAATAGAGGAGAACTAAATCCAGATGACTTAATGATCATGGGTTCGAGGCGTTTCCTTGAAGAACTATATAAACGCGGTGTTGTAATGTATCTTGCAAGCGGAACGGATCATGAATATGTTCTGAAAGAAGCATCAGCACTAAAGATAACTCAGTATTTCAGAGGGGGTATCTATGGCGCGCTGGATCATACTGAGGCACATACAAAGGAAAGGATAATCCAGAGAATACTCGAAGAGAATAACTTGCGAGGTAATGAATTGCTTGTAGTCGGAGACGGCCCAGTGGAGATCAAGAATGCCAAGTCCAGAAATGCCATAGCACTTGGAGTTGCAAGCGACGAGATTAAAAGATGCGGGCTGAATCCACGTAAGAGGAGAAGGCTCATAAATGCCGGAGCAGACATAATAATCCCTGACTTCATAAGATGCAGAGAGATAATTTCCCTTCTCTTTAGAGAATGAAGCTGAGTTTAAAAAAGACGCTGGAAAGTCCCTATTTTCCAGATAAACTACTCAGGGAATGAATGATAGAATTCAGAATACGTCCTAACTTAAATGCAGCGTTTTTGAATCATCCGCCGGTTTGAATTTCTTGCCCATCTTCACCTAAATTTTCTCTACATCTCCCCCCTAATTAGTATGCACTTTCTTTCATTTTCAATTCCATCTCAAGTCTTCCTCGAGAAATCTTATTATGTTGAATGAGACATTCTCATGATTCTTTGCATTTATGAGAAGATGTCTAGCCTATATGTGGATCTTTTTAGAGCAAAACTTATAAAATCACGGCGTACTTCATGATTTCATGAACCGCTTTGAAAGGGAAAAGTTAAGAATAGGAGTGATCTTCGCATCAAGAACCGTTACGCCTTCTGGGGTTGCGCGCAAGGAAATTACTGATGAATTCCTTAAGAAGTATTCTGAAATCGTGAGAGCGATAAAGCAGAATCTTGAAGAAAAATTCCCAGAGATAGACTTTGTTTATGGAGAAGTTTCAAACTCGATAGATGCAATAAATACTTTAAAAAGGATGAAAGATGTCATTGGATATCTGATATTTGCAGTTCAACACTCAAGAAGCTACTTAAAAGTCTTCATAAGAAGTGGGAAGCCAACCATAATCATTGCCTATACTTATGTTGGCGCGGGAGCCCTTCTCTTGGCATATTCAAAAGCTCTTAGAGAGGGCTACCCGGTAATCGGAGAAGCTGTGAGAGACATCTCAAATCCCGAAAGAATAAATAAATATGTTAAGATGCTTAAGACGATTGGCAGATTAAAATCTGCGAAGGCATTGCTTATAGTTGGACCTCCAGCGAAGCAGTCTATGGAGGCTAGGTGTCCCTTAACGATTGACATATACGGCATGATATCTGATCTTAATGAAGCATTAGGAATCAATATCTCAACCATGTCTATCGAGGAGTTTAACAAGGATTATTATGAAAAAGTCTCAACCGAACAGGCTAAGGAGATTGCTGAAAGATGGTTTAGGAACGCTAAGAGAGTAGTTGATCATAAGTTAGAGGATTTAATAGAACCCGCAAAACTATATCTAGCCATCAAGGATCTTATTAAGAAACAGAATCTTGACGCTATAGGAATCGACTGCATACTCCTTTATTATGCGGGACTCTTAAAGACATGGCCTTGCCTAGCATTTATGGAATTGACGAGGGAGGGAATCGTATGTGGTTGCGAAGCAGATCTAAACTCTATGGCGATCATGCTTTTAATGAAATTCCTAAAGAATATTCCAGGATATATCAATGATCCATCTCCAGACCTAGACAGGAATGAGATAGTTTATTATCACTGTCAAGCTCCAATAAATCCATACGGATACGATTCTAAAGATCTATCACCTTATACAATAATGCCAGCTCACTGGAACTCAAAGAAGGCATCGGTTCATGTTGAGTTACCAACGGATAAAGTCGTAACAGTCATCGGACTGAATCCTAAGCGAAAGACATTATGCATCCACACAGCAAAGATGGTTAAAAATGAGTGCAATCAGGAAGAGTGTTCAACAAAGGCTGTAGGAAGAGCGAATGTTAAGGCTATTCTTGAAAGGTGGGAATGGGACGCAGGATGGCATAGAGTACTATTCTATGGAGATCATAGAGAGGATCTCAAGATTATTGGAAGACTGTTAGGGCTAACAATATTAGAGGAGGACCATTAACGACCCAAGTGAAAACCTTGCTAATCTTGTTTATGATTTCTCTTGGCAATGAGTTATTGAATGGAGCAAAAATTCGTGAGTTAAAATAATTCTTGTTTTTCTATCTTTCTTTCCTTGAAGATTGTATTGAGGAAGCTACTTGCTTTCGCTTAGCGCGATTAATGACCCTGAGAAAATAGGGATAATTGAGGTCATAAACGACTATAAAAGAAGAACCGTTTACATAAGAAGGAAATTTAAAGTTAAACTATTTGAATAGCACATCCAAGTATTTTTTTGTTTTGTTGATAATTTTGGCTTCGTATCCTAGTTTCTCGAGATAGTTGAAAACTTTTTGCTTGTTTTCAAGTATTACCTCCATTAGTATAATCGGTTTGTAATTTTTCAGAGTGCTTCTAGCTCCTTCTATGACCTGGTATTCATGGCCGTTAACGTCTATTTTCACCATGTTCACCTTGTCAATATGAAGGCTTTGAAGGATGCTGTCCAAAGTGTCGATTTCAACCATCAATTTTGTCCGCTTATCTGTGATTTCATGTCTTGCTGAAAGTTCATATTCTAGCAGAAAGGCTTTCCCAGAACGATTACTACAGGCTTTTTCTACGACCTTTATATTCTTAAAACCGTTAAGCCTGATGCCTCTCTTCAAATTCTCGACGTTTTCAGGATGAGGCTCAATAGCTATCACCAGACCGGAATCTCCAACCTGCCTCGCAGCATAAAAAGAATACTTTCCAACATGGGCGCCTACATCGACAAAAACATCGCCTAACTTAAGCTTAACAAGGTCTTTCATAAAGGGCTCATATGACTCCTCAACAATAAACCTTGAACCCCTATCTACCACATACTTCAATCCATACGCTTCAACAATCACATTCTCTTTCTTCATGCAATCACTCTCAAATCTCGCTTTAAGATAATAATTTTACCTAATTAAAATCTATTTATCAAATTGTTAGGTAGAAATCACACATCGATGAAAGCAGGAAAATCCGTTAATTTCCAGAGGTTATTTAACCTTTGGAGTAATCATTGTTTACCGATGTGAAGCGGAGGCAGCCTGCCATTAGATCGATGAGGAACAAAGGGCTTCTTAGTGGAGCTTACTTCAACTTATAAGGTTGCTAGGTACGTGAATGCTGCTGCAAGTTCCCATATTATCTTTAAGGAAAGCTCAACCTTACAATATTCTCTTTTCCCTTTGATGTGCTATTTTGCCGCGCTTTAGTATGCAACGACATAGCGGCCTTTACTTACTAAAACTCAGAAAAGCTCAACCAAAAATAAGCCTAAAATGAATTATTCAGCACCCATGCGCCTGCTATGAATTCTCTTAATCTCAGGTAGACCGCATCAGCAATGAGTTTCACTAAAATTATGTGTATTAGACATTTTTCCGACAAATTTATTAATGTAAGGCATTATACTTTTTGTAAGGTGAAAAGTATTTGGTGGAAATTGTAACGGTGACCTCGAAGGGCCAGATAACAATCCCTTCAAGGCTGAGGAGAGAGCTAAAAATAATGGAAGGTGAAAAGCTACTCGTTATGCGTGAAGGCAACGCGATCAAGATGATCCCTGTACCTAAACTCTCAAGAATGGCAGGTATCGATAAGGAGTTTTTCAAGGGAAGAAAACCCTCACGGGAGATTGAAGAGATGAGGGAGGAGTGGACGGGAGAGTTTGAAGAGAGAATCAGCAAAACTTAAGGTCATATTGGACACTAAACCCATCATAAAACTCTTCGCCCAAGAGGAAGGCTGGGAGAAGATCCAGAAGATCCTAGCCAAAATAGAGGACGGAGAGATAGAAGGAGCGATAAGCGTAGTCACATTAACAGAGATATACTATAAATATCTACGGGAAGGAAGACCTGACCTAGCCAAAGCCAGAACCGACATTCTGAGATACGCCATATACCTAAAAAAGCTCATGATAGGGCTGGAAGCCGCCGTCAAAGCAGGGGAATTCAAAGGCAAATACAATATTCCAATAGCAGACGCCTTCATAGCCGCCTCCGCATACTTAGAAGACTTAACCATAATCAGCGATGACCCAGACTTCAAAAAGATAAAGGAAGTCAAAACTTTAACCGAAGAAGAACTCGCCGCATATATCGAAGGAAAGATGACGTATTGAGAAGCGTATGCATAAGCCCTTTCATATATCATCGCAGTCATTCTTGGGCGGTTACATATAGAGACATGCTATTAGTCTGAACTAAGCCTCCAGCCCAGATCGATCTATCAGCACGATTGATTCGGCCTTATCCTAGAGATCATTCATCGGCTCATAGATCGATCTCAAAATTTTTTCAGAAAATCATAGAGCGGATCCAATAAGCATTCAGCCTTAATCACGCAAGTATAAATACTAATTTTCTTGCCAGGAGAGAACGTTTAGAGAGAAGGAAGAGTGAGTAGGCAATTCATCGTTGCAGCTAAGATGCCTCTCCGGACGCAGTGGATGCTTTATAAGATCTTTTGTCTTGAAAGTTTATCTAAGGTCTGCTCATATAGAGATGTGAGGGAGAATTTTGGCGGATGATTCTGAGATTATATTCACTAGGCATGCTATGGAAAAGTTTAGGGTTCTGAAGCGTTATGGATTTGAAGTTAGTAAGAAGCATGTTGTTGAGGCCGTTCTTAATCCAGAACGTCTAGATAGAAGAGGCGGACAGTA
>JAGGUU010000020.1 GCA_021158305.1 Candidatus Bathyarchaeota archaeon | reverse complement strand
TTAGGCAGAGGCTTGAAGCCGCTAGGGCTATTAGGAGTCTAAGAAGAGAGAACAAGATTGTAATAGTTGCGGAGCACGATCTAGCGGTTCTAGATTATCTCTCAGATTATGTCTGCATCCTATACGGTGTGCCCGGAGTCTATGGGATAGTATCGCATGTTCATGGGGTTCGAACAGGCATCAACATATACCTTGAAGGGTACATAAGAGACGAGAACATGCGTTTCAGAAAAGAGCCTATCAGATTCCATGTTAAACCACCCACGGTAACTGTCGCCTCATCAAATATACTTCTCAAATGGAGCCGAATGAGCAAGTCCTATGAGGATTTCCACTTAGAGGTTGAGGCTGGGGAAGTTAGGAGGGGTGAAGTAGTCGGTATCCTGGGGCCGAATGGTATTGGTAAGACAACATTCATAAAGATGATTGCGGGAGTTGAGAAGCCTGATTCTGGAGTCTCACCATCCAGAGATATCCTTTCTGTAAGCTATAAGCCGCAGTACATATCATCCGACTATGAAGGGACCGTTGAGGATCTGCTTAGAAGCGTGGCGAAGGAAGAGTTCTCCTCAAGTCTATACAGGACTCAGATACTGAATCCCCTAAACCTAAGCCTTCTCTTGGATAGAAACGTGAAGGAGTTGAGTGGAGGTGAGCTTCAGAGGGTTGCTGTGGCCGCCTGCCTCTCGAGAAAAGCCGATATATATCTACTGGATGAGCCGAGTGCCTATCTAGATGTTGAGGAGAGACTTGCGATGGCTAAGACCGTGAGGCGTGTAGTTGAGGATAGAAATGCAGCTGCATTCGTCGCCGAGCATGACATCGTGGTGCAGGACTTTATAGCGGATCGGCTCATGATCTTCACTGGCAATCCTGGAGAAGAAGGATTTGCAAAGTCGCCTACAAGCCTAAGAGAAGGCATGAATATATTTCTTAAGGAGATGGGCGTCACGTTTAGGAGGGATTCTCAGACGAAGAGGCCTCGGGTGAACAAGGAGGGATCCCAGCTTGACGAGTATCAGAAAAGAATCGGCGAGTACTATTATGTGAAGTAATCTTGGAGGTTGATCGATTGCCGCTATTCCTAGGTATTGACGTTGGAACAACGAATATTGCCGTTCTGGCTCTGGATGCTCATTCTAGATCTGTTAGGGCTCTTAGCATAGTTCGCAATGACTCTGAGGTAACAAGCGAGGAGAATAAGGCACGGGGGTGGAGCGAGTGGGACGCTGAAAAGACTGTTAAGCTAGTCTTTAAAGCTATAGCCACCGTCATCTCCAAGGTGGATCCAAACAGTATAGAGGGCATAGGCGTAACGGGACAGATGCACGGTGTAGTCTTGGTTTCTGATGAAGGCCGCCCGCTCACGCCGTTCATAGGGTGGATGGATAGAAGATGCGATGAGATCATACCAGAAACCGGAACATCCTATATAGAATGCATGATCGAAATGGCGGGGGAGAACGGCTTCAGCCGCGAGGGGTGCATTCCAGCCACAGGCTACATGGGTTCAACTTTATTCTGGATGAAGAAAAATAGGTCTCTTCCTAAAGCGCCAGCGACCGCCTGTTTCTTGCCTGATTATGTAGTGATGAGATTGACTGGCGAGGGTCCATTTACTGATCCTACAATCGCATGTAGCTCCGGTCTATTTGACGTTGTCTATAAGAGATGGGATGCAAGTCTGATTCGTAGGCTTGGGCTTCAAGAGGTCTCATTCCCAGAGGTGAAGAGATCCGGAGATATTGCGGGATTGCTTACGGAGGAAGCCGCTGAGGAGACTGGTTTGCCGGCTGGGATTCCCGTCTCGGTTGCATGCGGCGACAATCAAGCCTGTTTCCTCGGAAGCGTTGCCGAGAAGGAACGCTCCGTACTCATAAACATTGGGACGGGAGGACAAGTCTCTCTTTGGACTTCGAGTTACATGCAAGTTTCTGGCGCTGAGACAAGATGTTACGTCGATGAAGGATACCTCCTTGTCGGAGCTGACACGTGTGGAGGCGGATCATACGCTCTCCTACATGACTTCTTCCTGGAAGTTGGAAGGGTCTTCTTCGGAATTAAGGCTGAGAGAAGCCTATATGATGAGATGATGCGGCAAGCATCAAAAGTTCCATTCGGGTCTGACGGGCTTAGATGCGAGCCTTTCTTTGGAGGGTCAAGGCTAGATCCATCCCGTAGAGCCTCATGGCTGGGGCTTAACAGGTTTAACTTTACCCCGGCGCATATGACGCGGTCGCTTCTTGAAGGCATAGCATACCATTTCAAGATGCTATACGACAATATGATCAGTGAAGGGGTTCCCGCAAGAGAGATATTGGTGGGCTCGGGAAACGGGATACGGAGAAACAAGCTTCTAGCAGAGATACTCTCAAAAGTCTTCAATATGCCCCTCAACATACCAGTGAAGGGTGAGGAAGCAGCCCTAGGAGCGGCGGTTCTAGCAGCTTCCGGAATAGGTGAGATTGCCTTAGAAGAAGCAGCTGAACTAATCAGATACAAAAGAATAAAAGAGTAGCAGGGAACAAAAAATTAATTATGAAGAGCACATCTAAAAGATTATGATATAATGCGGGGGTTGCCAAGTCAGGTCAAAGGCGCAGCCCTGAGGCGGCTGTCCCGTAGGGGTTCGTGGGTTCAAATCCCACCCCCCCGCACCAAACCGGAACCTACGGTTCCTAGGTTACCTCCCTTGTTTTCATCGAAGACCTGTTCTAAGGCTTTAACTGCTTGAATCAAGGTGTTCTCACAAATCTTTGAGATATTTAAGCCGAGTTTACGCGCCTTTTTTACAAGTTCAGGGTCAAGCGTGATGACCACATTTTTCCGTTTTCTTTGTTTACCTTTGTATTCAAAGGTTTCCATATGAATCACGGGTCAAATTTGATAGTTTAAGGTTTCGCAGATTATGTTTAAAAGTTTTAGCTAGTGCGTCCTTGGGACATTAAGGGCAAAAACTTCGGGCTTTACATATCCCTTTAAATTCGCAAACTCTACACTTCCATTCTTTGGGTGGCAAAGGCTTTTCTCCTTCATCGATACTTTTGAAGCGATGAAGTGTTTCAATTGCATGGAATTTATCAACTCTTTCCTCAAAAGTTTCAGTTACGTCATTCTCCATGATGTGGATTTGTACTCTTTTCTGATTTCTCTTAAAGAAATATCCGTAGAGATCTGCTTGTGTAAGAGCCACAGGCTTAACGAAATTCATGAGGAATCTATTTTTAGTTGACTTGAACTCGTAAACGAAATTATCAGTAATGCCATCTGGCTCGCCTACCACTACATAGTCTTCCCAGTTAAAGTTCCACCTAATCGTCGGATACCGCTCAGCCTTTCTGATTTCCAAAGCCTCGCCTCGCTGCTTGGGAGAAAGACTCTCAAATGGAATTCTCTTTCCCGCGTGCAGATCTACAAATGAGATGTCCACTATATTTGCCTTTATCAGTTCTAACATCTTTGCCCTTTCTTTAAGGAGTTTTTCTATATCTCTGAAGGTTATCTCGTTTCCAATGTCAAGAAGTTCATCTGGACTCCTTGGCAACTCATCCATATCCGGCATCAATCCTGAACCTTTAAGACGGAATGAGTAATTAATTCTATCCTTTAGATAAGCTCCGAAAAATTCTAGTTCCATCTTCTTGTTCTTGAGAAGAGATTTCATCGCACACCAGTAATAATTTGCAACATCCGCCATTCCTATGAAGACTAATTTATCTTTACTTAACCCTCTTCTATCTTTTTCTAGCTGAAGCAACTCTTTCATTTTTTTGAGTACCTTTTTAGGATTAATCATTAACGAACAATCACGAAAAGCAGAGGCTAGACATAAACTAAACGGGATCCCTAAATGTTGCAAGGTATACTTGACTATTGTGCTTGTACTCCAACCTGTTACTTCACTTATTTTTTTATAGGAATATCCTCTCTTTTTCAACCTCATCATTTCATATATGTCTTTCAACGATACATTTCTCACCTTACCCGCAACACCCCGATTACTTTTTAAAATAAAATACCGATACTAAAAAGCAACGTAATTATTGCCTGTTATGGTTCTTCTTTTTGTTTTAGCCATTCAGGGATAATTACGGCTCTTATGAGTTCTTGGATAGTTATGCCTCTTTCGCGAGCGATTTTCTGAAGCTTATTATATACTCCTTGATCTAGGGTTTGCATGAACTTAGGCATTTTCCCGAAACCTCAATCATCTCTCCTCTTTCTTTAGATATAAATTTATATCTTTAGAAACATTTTTAAGAGATATCCAAAGA
>JAGGUU010000109.1 GCA_021158305.1 Candidatus Bathyarchaeota archaeon | reverse complement strand
TACTTGGTCGTGGAAGAGTATAGCAATAACGGCTAATCCTAGAATAATGGATGCGATTTGCCGAGTGAAGGAAAGTGCGATGCCTTGCAGAAGTGTAGCTTTCAAAATGTGCTGGCAGTTCAGAATAGCTCCGATGGTGACGCTTAAGAGGCTAAAGTACGCACTGACCCTCTTTCTTGCCAGCAATCCGCAGAGACCAATAATGCCCAAAACAATAGATGTTGTCAGAAAGATAACTCCATTCTGCGCTAGTGAAGGAGTCACCCTCCCTCTCAGCCATGAGCTCAAGAGAGAATAGATCTCAATCGATATGAAGGCTGCTAGAAGAACGGATGTTGCCTCTCTTGTGAATGCGCTTTTCTGGAAGTTCTTTTGCATTTCCATTTCGCCTTTATGCCGAGAGGAGGTTTCAAGAGTCCTTTAAATTTTTATATATCAAACTTTCTTATATATGTTTGAGTTCTTAATATTGGGGAGACTCTATGGAGCCTACAGAGATAGCTGCAAAGTGGAAAGATCAAATGCAGAAAGGCTATCTGAAGATGGCTGTATTGCTAGTTCTGATGCGTAGACCTCTGCATGGATACGAGATAATGAAAGAGATTAAGAAATGGACCTTGGGGATCATAACTCCAACTGCCGGCGGAATATACCCAGCATTGAAGGAGCTGGAGGATAGACAACTAATAAAGGGAGAGTGGCTACCGGAGGAGAGGAGAAAAATATACCACATAACAAATAAGGGCATAGAGGTATTCAAGGAGGCAGTTGAAAAACATTTTGAGCTAGCATCGTCGATCAGAAGATGGTTCTTCCAAGAACTAGCCAGGCTGGAAATAATTGATGAGGTTAATCTCCCTCCAGTAATGGAATCCGCATTAAAGATCCTGCTCTTGAAGGAAGATACTTCCCTAAAGGAAAAAATTGAAGCGTTAGGACGCTTGAGGCGGAGTTTACAAAATACTGTAAATGTGCTTTCAAAGATAATTGGGCAGATAAAGTCTAGGGAGGAAGAGTTAATGCAAGAAGTAAAAAGGACGGATAAAGATGCTAATCTATAACTGTAGATTTAGTGATGACTATATTATTCTATTCTCAACAATTTAGTTAAAGGAATCTCTTGGTGTAGGATACATGCTGCAGAAAGCCGTTATAGATGCCTTAAAGAGACCAGAGGCATACGATGAGGAAGTTCTATATGTGAAGATGCTCCAGACTCATATTTCTTACATATTTCTAACTGGACGATTTGCATACAAGATCAAGAAGCCCGTGAATTTTGGCTTTCTAGATTTCACAACACTTGATAAAAGAAAGTTCTACTGCGAAGAGGAAGTTCGTCTGAATAGGAGATTATGCGAAGATATGTATCTAGGGGTTTTTCCAATAACCTCTTTTAAGGGTTCCATAAAAGTCAATGGCTCCGGGGATATTGTGGAGTATACCGTGAAGATGAAGGAGCTACCTCAAGAGGCATTAATGTCTGAGCTTCTAAAGAAGGGAAAAGTCACCTCAAGCGTTATTGATGAGATAGCTAAGATACTCTCGGATTTCCACAAAAAAGCGGAGACGAACAAAGAGATTGAAAAGTATGGATCTATTGATATTGTGAAGTTCAACTGGGATGAAAACTTTAGCCAGACCAGAAGCTTCATCGGGAAGACGATACGTCAAGAAGATTTCTACTTCATCCGCGATGTGATTAGAAGTTTTTTGAAGAGCAGGAAAGATCTTTTTGAGCTTAGGATAAAAGAAGGAAAAATAAGAGAATGTCACGGCGATCTCCACTCTGGAAACATATTCATCACCGATGATAAGATTTACATATATGACGCTATAGAATTTAATAAACGATTCAGATACTCAGACATAGCTTCAGATGTTGCCTTTCTGCTTATGGATCTCGAATTTCTCGGGAGAAATGATCTCTCCGACATACTCCTAAACAGGTATCTAGAATACAGTGGTGAAAAAGAAGATTTCTCGGAGGTTTTGCCGTTCTATAAATGTTATAGAGCCTACGTGAGGGGCAAGGTGACCAGTTTTAAGATGAATGATCCAAACATATCTGGCGAGGAAAAAGAGGAATCTGCGAGGACTGCTGAAAGATACTTTAAAATGAGTAGAGAGTATGCGGAGCAGATGTAGAGAATCTTTGAACAAACTTTTCAATAGACTCGACTATTCGGTGAAGGTCTTCTCCTCCGAGTTCGCTGTTTCTAATCTCAAACTTCTCCTGGAACGTGTCAAAAAGAATTATTGGAACAGGATCTGAGAGCGGGGATTCATAAGCCCTTTTCACGATGTAGTAAATCTGCATCTTATCCACATTTGATGCTTTATCTCTAATCTTTCGCCTTCCAGCAACTCTTTTCTTAATAGCTGTCTCTGAACATCTACACTCAATCAAGTACGTACGAGTTTTCATTCTCCTAGATAAGGAGTATATCCTATTCCTAAGATTCCTCTTATAGAATGTTCCATCGAGAATTACGTTTGCTCCCTTCTTTAATAATCTCTCAACCCGCTTGAGAAGCTCATCATAAACCATCTCCTTCTGCTTCCAAATCATGCGCTGATACTTCTCCGGTATAACCTCCTGTCTATCAAATATTCTCTCAAGATCATACTGCATGGGATCCTTCGACTCTAAAACTTCCTCAAGAGAAGCATCTTTGAATAATTCCCTTCTTATAATATCTGTTCTAAGAATTTCTCCGCCTAAATCGATAGCAAGATGTTTTGCAAGTGTGCTTTTTCCAGTTGCTGGAAGGCCGCAGATAACTATGAGCATTTCTAACAAGATAATGTATGATGGCCACTTTATATCTTTGCTTCGCCCTAAGCGAAACACATATAGCATCAACAATAGATTAGGGATGAATGAATTATCCCTCGAGGTCGATATAATGAAGAAAGTGTACTTTAGGCTTGGGAGAAAACACCTTACGCTTGAAGTTCCGCCATTCTTCATAGACTTCAGTAAGAGAAACTTCAGCTCAATGATGACCCGAAGAGTATCTGAAGAAGGCACCCTTTTCTATGTTTATATTACGAGGCAAAATCAGCTGTCGAAGCTCTTAATCCTAAAAGCTATGCATCCCGGAATATTTATGCCTCCTAAATTAACGATCAATGAGACATTTACGCGAGATGAGATAAACGACTTCATATATTCCGTGAAAGAGCTCGAGAAAGAATGGGAGTATCAAGATCACGGGCTCTGGAAGAAAAGGATTAATGACTTCACAATATACATGGTTCTGGTTATTGGAGAGGATAGATGGACAGTTAGGGCTATGGTTTCAAAGAAGGGAATGCCTGGATACGGAGTGGAGATCCCTGTGGAGACTGGGCTCTCAGAGAAATTAATGAAGGAGCTAACTCCCGAAGAGACCCGTGATCTTGAGATTCACGAACATGTCGAAAACAGGCACTTCCACTTCACCGTATACAGTATCGAAAGATTCATAGATCTTGTAAAGAGGTACGATTACTACTTTGCCCGAAAGGAGATATGGGAGCAGAGCGTTAGAATAGAGAACTCATTAAGATAAAAAAGGCAGGTCATCAGGTATGAACTTGCTCACACACTGTTTTCAGCAAAAATTTAAATGATAGATCTACGTTTTTTATTTTTTGCACATAACATAGGAGGGGGTATTTATGAGAAAAAATGGAGTAATGACGAACGGTAAATTCGAAGGACTAATACACATTGCTAATTCTCAAGGACAGTTCACAATAGTGGCCACGGATCAGAGAGGCTCCTTAAAGAGAATGATAAACCCTCAGGACCCCGGAAGTGTTACACCTGAGCAAATGAAGAAGGCTAAAATGGCTTTAATAAAAAATCTCGTCGGAAAGAAGAGTCCTGGAAGAGCAAGCGGCGTACTTGTGGATCCAGACTACTCCTATGAGCGTGAATTTCTTAAGGCATGTGACATACGTGCGGATGTAGGCGTGCTTATGAGCGTAGAGGCAAGTGGATATGGAGGAAAAGGAGAATTTGCACCTCAAGTTCAGATCTTTGGAGGACTAAACGTTGAAGAAGCAGTCTTGAAAATCAAAAACAGGGGGGCAGCCGCGGTTAAGATGCTAATCTACTACCGCCCAGACAGCCCAACAAGGAAATATCAGGAATCAATGGTTAAGGCTGTTGGAAGAGCATGTGAAAAGTATGACATAGCCTTCTTGCTGGAACCAGTCTCTCACTCTCTTGAGGGAGGCCCACATAAGAAACGCGATCCTAAAGAATTCTCGAAGATAAGGCCTGAAATAGTTATTGAAACCGCTAGAGAGTTGACGAAGCCTGAATATTGTGTCGACGTTCTCAAAGCTGAGTTTCCAGTAAATCTAAAATATGCTGAGGAGCTCGGGCAAGATCCGTCTGAGGCTTGCAAGGAGCTTGACGAAGCCAGCCAGATTCCATGGGTAATTCTAAGCGCCGGAGTCGACTATGAGGAATTCAGAGAGAACCTCAAATATGCCGTTGAGAATGGAGCTTCGGGCTTCCTCTGTGGAAGAGCAATATGGAAGGAAGCTATCGGAAGAGAGGATATGGACGAGTTTCTATTAACCACAGGCGTTAAAAGACTCAATGAACTAGTTGATATAACCGAGGAAAAAGCGAGGCCATGGTACAAGAAGTATGTTGATTCACTAAGCGATATAGAGATCGTGCGAGGAGAGTAAAGGCCGCTTAGGCTACATCTTCTCCTCCCTTAATTAGTCTTCAAGTCACATTGTGAATTTTATATTATGAATATCTCTTTATTCTGGTGTGAAAGGAGACAGTCGCCTAAAATAATATGTTGCTTAATTAGCTATTTTTTTAAATAATACCGCACCTTATGTTTTGAGGCTGAGAAAAGAATCGGTGACGGGAATGTGCATACTAGGAAAAGACAAATTGATGGAACTAATTGAAAAGTACAAGTGCATCTACCCATTTGACATGAACCTTTTAGATGGAGATGGCTATGTTCTAACCGTGAAGGAGGAAGTTACTCTAAACTATCTCGAGCACAGAAATTTGATCTCAAAGGAAATAGTCTTTACTCCTCCGGGATATGTAGCGCACCTGACAGCGAAGAGCAAGTATGGTCGTGCTGGCTTATCCTTCCTGAACGCCGCGAAGGTTCACAGCGGCTTCGTGGGTAGACTCGCGCTGGAGCTCGTCAATCTAAGCAACGATAGGAAGCCTATAACTATAAGGAAGGGAGATCCGCTGATACATATAGAGTTTATAACGAGGATCGGAAAACCCTCCCCTTACGTGGGTGAGTATCAGTTCCAATATATGACCGACGAGGAGATAGAGTTCTACATACCGATATTGAAGAGGGTATTCGACAATTATGACGAACTTGCAAAGATATGGTTTAAGAGAAAGCCATTAAGGGAATAAGTCTCAGAAATGAAGATTTAAATATCTCCATCCTTTGGATAAAGGAGGTGTGGAAAGATGAAGGCACGTAACTACCGTAGGGTAAAAGGAGTCCCATATTCGAGAGTAGAGTATATACATGGGGCTCCTCAGCCTAAGATAGTTAAGTTCACGATGGGAAAACTGTCGGAAGATTATACGCATAGAGTATCTCTACTCTCGCGTAAACGGGTTCAGATTAGACATAATGCTCTAGAAGCCGCCCGGATAGCGGCTAATAGGTATCTTCAAACTAAGCTCGGAAAGAACTTTTTCTTACGTATTTTACTTCTGCCCCATGTTGTTCTCCGCGAAAATAAGATGATCTTTGGCGCTCATGCCGATAGGCTTCAAGACGGTATGAGAAAAGCTTTCGGCAAACCTGTTGGAAGAGCAGCTAGGGTTGAACCCGACCAACCCATAGCTGAAGTTTACGTCACCAAGAATAATATTGAAATAGCTAAAGAGGCTCTTAGAAGAGCGGGGGCTAAATTGCCCACTCCCTGCCGAATAGTCATAGAGGAATTAGAAAAACCAAGTTTAGAGGTGAAAGCAGTTGTCAGCTAAGAAGAAATTTGTTCTATGGTTCGACGAGATAGGAATGGAAGATGTGCCAATAGTCGGAGGTAAAAGCGCAAGCTTGGGAGAGATGACTAGGCGGACAGGAGTTCCAGTCCCCTACGGCTTCGCCACGACCGCTGAGGCTTACAGGTACTATTTGCGAGCAAATAAGCTCGACGAGAAGATAGCGAAGATATTGGGCGAGATAAAGGATCCTAACGATACTAGGACGCTTCAAAGCGTTGGAGCGAGAATAAGGGAAATGATTGCATCAGCTACTATGCCGGATGATCTCGAGAAGGAGATAATTGATGCTTACAATGCCTTGGCTGAAAAGGTAGGTGAAAAAGATCCTTTCGTTGCTGTTAGAAGCTCTGCGACAGCTGAGGATCTTCCAGATGCGAGCTTCGCTGGACAGCAGGAGACTTACCTGAATGTGCGAGGCGCTGAGGAAGTCGTTGAGAAAGTGAAGGAGTGCTATGCAAGCCTTTTCACTGATAGAGCAATATTCTACAGGATTCAGAAAGGATTCGATCATCTTTCAGTAGCATTAAGCGCCGCCGTTCAGCTTATGGTCTACAGTAAAGCAAGCGGAGTCATGTTCACCCTCGATGTTTCAAACGGAGACAGAAGCGTCGTCCTCATAGAAGCTGGCTACGGACTAGGCGAGTACGTTGTTCAAGGAAAAATAACCCCGGACGAATACATCGTCAGAAAATCTGATCTCGCCATAATCAAGAAAAATGTACCAAAGAAAACCATCCAGCTCGTGAGACTTCCTTCCGGAGGAACGGAAGAGAAGCCTGTTCCACCGGATCTCCAGGACAAGCAAGTGTTGACTGATGAGCAAATAAGAGAGCTGGCCAAGTACGCTATAATGATAGAGAAGCATTACAAGAAACCGATGGATATAGAATGGGCTTTGGATGAGAGGACGAATAAGCTATTCATTCTCCAAGCGAGACCTGAAACTGTATGGGCGATTAAAAAAGAG
>JAGGUU010000039.1 GCA_021158305.1 Candidatus Bathyarchaeota archaeon | reverse complement strand
TGAGAAGGCTTGAGTGACCCTCGTTCATGTGATACTTCGCAACTTTTATGTTCAGTGCCTCAAGCATTCTCACGCCGCCGATTCCTAAAACTATCTCCTGCTTCAGCCTGTATCTCTCATCTCCTCCATAAAGATAGTCAGTTATGCGTCTGTCCTCGGAAGAATTTCCGTCAACATCCGTGTCGAGAAATAATATGGGAACAACTCCCCCCGTTACGCTTTGATACTCGTAAAGCCACGCCCTAACCTTGACTCTTCTACCTTCAATCGGAACCTCAACTATCTGAGGCAAATTAGTCAAGCAGCCGGATGGATCCCACTCATCTGGATACTCTAACTGCTCACCGTCCTCCGTTATTCTCTGCTTAAGATAGCCTTTTCTACTAACAAGTGTTACGGCTACCAAGGGTATTCTTAGATCGGCGCTTGACCTTATAGTGTCTCCGGCGAGAACTCCTAATCCTCCACTATATGTTGGAATATCGCTTTTTATGCCTATCTCCATTGAGAAATACGCGATTTTAGGTCTCTCAAAGAATCGACGTTTACAGTACTCACTACAGAAATAGTATATTCTGCCTCCGAATTCGGCCTTAAATCTAACCTTATCAAGCTCTAGGGGCATCCCGCAGACGGGATCCCTAACGATCCTAGACTCAGACATGAAGAATCATCTTCTGTCTTCTTAAGTAATCTAGATATCGTTAAGTCGAAGTATTTATTGCTATGTGCTTGTTTATAATCTACATTCAAGACTTACGGAACATTAAAGAGAGGCTGAAACAATTCTGATCTAAAGGTATTTAAAATAAGGCTCTGCTAATGAATGATCATGATAATAGATGACCAGAAGGCTCTTTTTGACGGTTACGATGCTTCTTTTACTCCTTAACGCCGCAGATGTACATCAGGTGAAGGGCTTCGAAGACCACATAAAATTGGATGTTAAGCCTGTTGCCGTGGCTTATTCCACAAAGGCAAGCCAGATCAGTATTGCCAATGCACATTACGCCCTCATGACCGTTCAGTACAGTCTACTACTCGCTGGAATACCATACGCTGTTCTCAGCGAGGAGAGGATGCGTGTAGAAGATCTTTCGAAATATTCATGTCTAATTTTTCCAAGTGCACGTTGGCTTAATCTATCAGAGAACTTCATAGATAAACTTGACAAGTGGGTTAGATCTGGGGGAGCTCTCATCAGCTTCGGAGTTCCCGTTGTGAAGCGGGGAGGCTTCACCGTCTACTCATATGAATGGATGAACTTTTACAGCAAAGTCTTCGGACTGCTACATGTCTCCTCCAGAACTGGAAAGCTCTTTTCTGTCATATCTGAGAGTCACATGATAACGAGAGACTTCACTGGAGAGATAATGCTTGAAGATAAAAGCTACGACTACTTGGTTCTTGGTTCAACGTCTAATGCATCCATTCTTTTGCGGTCTAATCTCGGAGACATTCTAGCTGCTGCTTCGAAGTATGGTCATGGACGGGTAGTGCTCTTTACTCTTCAAGCCTCAGACAGCCTCTTCCAGAAAACAAGCCTTCTACTCAGATCGATTCAGTGGGGTGTCTTCGGAGAATATATCCCAATAGGTTTGAACCTAGCATGCGGAAAAGTAATATGGATGCTTAATGTGGATGCGGATTGGTCTGCTGAGAAGATGGCTACTGGAAAGGCTCTACGCTGGCTACTAAACGAGTCGGAGAAAGCTTGTTTTCCTTTTTCCTGGGCCCTCATAACGGGAAACTATAGCGGATTAAAGAAGCAGATTGACTGGCTGTCTCTGAAGGATTTATTTGAAGCATCGATTGATGCAGGCGTGGAGTTTGCAAGTCACACAGTGCATCATCCAATATGGGTGAACGTGACAGGTGAGGAGAAGATCCTGTTTGAGCTTAAGCAGAGCTATAAGGATATTGCTGGAAATCTCACTGAGGTTGAGGGTTTCCAAGTTCCGGATGGGATGTTTCCGATAGAGTATTACTTTCTCGTGAAGAAGGCAGGTTATAAATATCTCGTCCAAACGTTTGCTTATCCATTCCTCCATATGATGGGTGCGCAGCCCCTTGAAGATGGCTCTGAAATATTCGTGTTCTGGAGAAGTACAAAATCCGACTTCTATTACTTCGACTATTCCAAGAATAGCCCCGAAGCAGCTCTGAAGACTGAAAAGGAGAACTTTAACAGATTCTATGCTCTGGGCCATTCAGCGCCTTACATTCTCCTATGGCATGACTACAGCTTAATTAACGAGACAAGATTGAAGGTTTTCCTTGAAGTTTTGAGATACGAGTACGCTGAAAGACTTGATGTATCACCTATGACAGCTGGAGAGTTCATCCGTAGATTTGAAGCTTGGAGAAGAATTAGGCTTAAAGTTACCTATATGCCTAAGGGGGTCGATGTTCAAGTAGATGTGTCAGATGTGCCCCAGAAATATCTTCAATATACTTCATGCATGTGTTTGAGAATCGATGGAGAACAGATAGGCTACGTAGAGTTTATGAATAGAGCCTATCCTCTCTTCTCGGATGATTACGTTATTCTTCCGGAGCTGAGCCGCGGGGTCTATGAGTTCAAGATAAGATATGGGAAGCCGCGGATTCCCCACGTGGCTCATGTAACATCATGTAGACTTCTTTCGGCAACCATAGAGAATCGAAACGTATTCATGAATATTTCGCGGCTTTGGGATAATAGAGCTAGAATATGTGGATCTAAGGATCTTAAAATATTTGTGAATGGCACAGAAGTCAGCTTAGAGACTTGTGGAGACGCTTCAATTGGATATGTAACCTTTAAGGTTGTGGAAATTCCTAAAGAAGAGATTGAAGCATCCGAGTATCTTAAGGGCTTCCTTATAGGCTTGATAGTAATGTTTCTCTTAGCGGTATTGATTCTCCTCATAAAGAGACGTTACTAGCTTGAGTAGTGCTTATCCTCTAAACGGGTTCTCATAGCATAACTATCCGATGTAAGCCTGGAGGGGATTAATCGGGCAGAGAAGTCTCGTTAGGCAAGATTAGACTCTGAATATCAGAAGCATTCTGGAGCTGAACGAAGGCTTCATTTGACGAGGAGCTTATGGAAGAGTATACTTGACCATGGAGATGTGCCATGATAATACTTCGTCGGCGATATCTCTAGGGATCTAAAAACCGTAGTGGATTATCCGTTAATATTTTATTTGCTTTCAAATAATTCTTTACATCCCAAGAGATAATGGAGGAGAATGAACTAGTGGATTATTTTATGGCCTTCAGGGAATCTGTCTACTTAATTTTAGGTTTACAAATCATATTTTACTCCGTAAAGGTCGTCCTTAAGCTGAGAAATGCCAAGATTTCTTCTTCAAGAATCTTTCTCAGAAGCGAAATCTTTCTTAGGTTTCTTGAGGATCTCTTCCTTTTCTCTCTTTCATGCATAGCCATGGCTGTACTGTTGTATTTCTGGTGGATTACGAATCATGAAGCTTTCAGAATATCGGGTGGATTGGTGAGCATACTATCCCTAACCTTGCTACTTCTTTCTGTAAGAAACTTAAAGCTCACACTTGAGGAGTAGAGATACATGAAATATTTGAATCCGGTGCTGACTGGTATCTTCGCCTCAGTCATAGCATCCTACCTAACGTTCAAAGTATACTCTTCATCAGCAAAGAGAACAGATTATTCAATGGCGAGGCTCTTCCTCAGAAGGGAGGATGCTATAAAGTCGCTTAAAATGCTTATTGGAAGTCTAATAATATTCGCTTCTGGAAGAGCCGTTAGCATGCTTATATTACTGAATAT
>JAGGUU010000107.1 GCA_021158305.1 Candidatus Bathyarchaeota archaeon | reverse complement strand
GTAGCCGTGCTCCTAAAGGTCAAGATAAGCCTTAACATGCTTTATGTTTGTTGCAGAATCGATTACTGCATGTATGAAAAGGATGCTGATGTTATGTTTTTTCAGAAGTCTCAAGTATGCTTTTCATCTTCAACAAGTCTTTCAGAAGATCATCTCTAAGATTCACATTGTAGAGGGCGGCTGCTGGATGAAACGTAGGGATAACGTAGCACTTCCATCCGAGAGATTCAGCTTCGTATATTTGTCCGTGAACTCTGGTTATTCCATAAAACTTCATGTTCATCTTAGAGAAGATATAAGCTGTAGAGTGGCGTCCCAAGGTCATTATGATTCTGGGCTTAATTACCTTAAGCTGTCTGTCTAGAAATGGGGTGCATACCCGTACCTCTTCAGGTCTGGGATCACGGTTTCTAGGAGGTCTACATTTAAGAACATTAGTTATGAATACATCTTTCCTCTTTATGCCGACCTTCTCAAGAATCTCATCAAGTAGTCTTCCAGCCGCTCCAACAAAGGGTTTTCCCTTCACGTCTTCCCAGTATCCGGGGGCTTCCCCTATAAAAACAAGTGTAGAGTCCGGATTTCCCTCTCCGGGAACCGGATTTCTCCGGGTCTTCGATAGGCCGCATCTGCCACATTTTCTTATCTCTTCAGCTATCTTCTCGAGTTGTCTCATCTTCTCCTCATATATTGACATCTTACAATCACTAAGTTGATTATATCTCGATGTTTAAGGCTTTATGCTCGATTCTTTCCAGCAGAAACCTAAAGATGACATATGAATAGAGCAGGATTAAAGCCCCAAATAGAAGATCCGTAAAGAAAGACGTCTCGAAAATGAGGCTGAGGCCTATGCCTGCATAGGCCGGAGCGAGGAGTATTCCCGAGAGAAGAAATGATAGCCAAGCGACAATAACTCCTGATGTAGCCCTACGTCGTCTCTCAAGGAAGTGAATCATCACGAATAGATTTGCTGATGACCCTATCATGGACGCGGATGCCGCTAAGAATAGAGGCATCACTATGTTTGAGCGGGTAAGTATGCCTAGGATCAGTATGGTGACCGCTGGGATGAAGGTTGATACCGCTATGAATGCATAGAGGAGGGAGCTAAAGAAGATTTTCAGATTTAGCGGCGACGTTAGAAGCGTCCAGAGGCAATCAATCTCCCCGATTCTCCAGTTTACTGTGAGCATTGTGGGGATGAGGAGTGAATAGACGGCGAGGATGAGAATCCACGCTGAAGGCGACTTCTCGCTCGCTAAACCTATTATTAGAACGATTACGTAGAGAAACGTGACGAAGAAGAGGCTTCCATCCCTAACCATCCGTATCAGCTCCTTTCTTATCAGGAAATGGGAGATGGGCGATGGCTTAAGATCCAGCGTGAACTTCATTCCCATCTTAGAGAATGCGCTGATGCTTCTTTTCATCTTGATCGTCTGCGTTCTCATTGAGGCATCGAATGCAGAGTAGAATGGGATAGGCCTCGCGTAGCGGAACACATCTCTCCCTGAACATATGATAAGAAGCGTGGTTGAGAATGCTAAGTACAAGAAAAATCCCAGCAAAGAGATAGTGGGTGGGGCTTCTTGAGATAGAATGTGCAGGAGAACCTCTGCTGCGAAGGTTGATGGATACGGTAACGATTTGTATCTTAGGGGGAAGCAGGGATCAATAAAGCTCGCGGCTGGAAGAAGTAATAGGGCTATTATAAAGACGAGGGTGAATCTCAGCATAGGCTCTTTGCGAATCGAGATTAGAATCGAGAGGGACTGCTTGATAAATACCATGGAGGCTAGGAGTAGCGTTGCGGTTGCAAGTAGTGAGAGAGATGTTGTTAATGGTAGGGCAAGCGTTGTGGTGAATACCCAAAGCGTAAGAAAAAGCGGGATCAGAAATATTGAGAAGACCGTTAGATCTGAGAGCATCGTAGCCGCGATGAAGGCTCTCGGAGTAATCGTAGAGGTGAAGAAAAGAGATTCCTCATAGTCGAAGACCGTGAAGCCCCTAAACGATAGCGTTATGGCGATCGCTAAGAAGGCGCTTATCAGTGCCGACGTTTCATCGATGAACGATACAGAATTTATAAATCTTAAGGATTGACCCAGACCCGTCCCTAAACCAAAGCTTCCTATAGAGGCTCCGAATAGGTATAGATATATGAGGAGGAGATTGATACGCGAAGCCCTAACAGCTCCAAGAACCGCTTTGATCTTCACGAGGTATACGTTAAGAACCTGCCTCATTATCAGCCTTCCACGGATTGAATTCTTCGCTTTCCTCTGTCAGTTTGAGGAAGACTTCCTCAAGCGTCGCGTCGGCTCCCTCCCTCGCGATTCCGCGCAGAGTGCTCAAGTCGCCTGATGCTACTATTCTTCCCCAGTGAATCACGGCTACGCGGCTACACATCCTTTCAGCAGTATCGAGCATATGGGTTGAGATGAAGACGGTCTTTCCTTCTTTGACCCTTTCGCTGAAGATTTCCTTAATCCTATGTTGGCCCACGGGGTCTATGCCGACGAGCGGCTCATCTAAGATTAGGAGTTCGGGATCATGAATCAAAGCGGCTGCTATCGCGGCTTTCTGTCTCATTCCTCTAGAAAGGGAGAGTATGAGGCTTCTCCTCTTATTCTCCAGCTCGAAGACTTTGAGGTAGTAATTCATCCTCTCCCTTATCAACTCGTTGGGGACGTTTCTAATCCTTCCTGAGTATATTAGGAACTCCTCTAGGGTTAAGTACTCCGGAAGAGAAATAGATTCCGGAACGTACCCTATGAGCCTTTTGTACTCGTATGGTTGCTTAGTAATGTCTACGCCGTCAACTATTATCTTGCCTCTATCCATGCTCAGCAGTCCAACTATGATCTTTAGCGTTGTTGTCTTCCCAGCGCCATTCGGACCTATGAGGCCGAAGATTTCTCCTCTCTCAACTCTGAGAGTCAGTCCCCTAAGAGCTTGAATCTCTCCATAGGATTTCCATAGATCATAAACCTCCAGAATCGGCGTCAATCAACCCTCACGTTGCCTGTCTATTCAATCACTTTTTATACCCGAATTCTCTGAGTATGTTTCTACGCCACTCCACTCCTTTTTCATCCTCGATTCCCTTAGGCTTCAAGCCATCTATGACTCCAAGTATCCCCCTTCCTTGCTCATCTTCAGCGACTATAACTTTTAGGGGATTAGCTGTGGCGGCGTAGATCGTGCAGACTTCCGGGACGTTCTTTAACGCGTTCAAGACATTGATTGGATATGCATTTCGTAGAAAGATGAGAAATGAGTGTCCGCAGCCAAGCCTGAGCATGTTCTCCGCCGCAGCTTTCTTTAGTTCCTCATCTGTTCCCTCAACTCTGATCAGACATTCTCCGCTACTTTCGCAGAATGCGAGTCCAAACTTTATGTTGGGAACAGAGTTTACCATTGCTTCGTAGATGTCTTCAACGGTCTTTATGAAATGTGCCATGCCGAGAATAGCGTTGCAGTCCTTAGGGGTTTCAATCTTTATAACTTTAATCTCCATGTGATCTCCTCCTTTGCGGAGACGACTTCTATGTAAGTTTATGGAAAACCATCCAAAAAAGGTATCTGTTTAGCGTCTTTTTCGATTTTTCGGAAAAAATTTAAGAAGAGACAGATAATTAAAGATGCGTTGGCATGAAGGGTTTTTTATGAAGATTGACGTGGTTATGCTAACTAAGAATAGCGAATACATTCTTAGGAGGTGTCTTAGTAGTATATACCGGAATATACCTGTAAATAATTTGATAGTTGTCGATGGATTCTCGAAGGATAACACAGTTAAGATTTTGAAAGAGTTTAATGAGAAATATGGCAATCTACGACTTATAAGAGACGGTGGAACGAGAGCTAGAGCCCGAGAAATAGGTATAAAAAATGTTGAGACGGAATGGTTCATGTTCGTTGATAGCGACGTAGTGTTGTGTAGAGGATGGTTTGATAAGGCCCGGAAATATATAGGCTCCGGCGTAGGCGCCGTTTGGGGCGTGAACATGGATATTGTACCAAACTTTAGAAGCCGAGTCTTCTATAAGCTCGCGTTGCATGTTGCGAAGGAATCCTTCAAGATTAGGGGAGGACTGCATGACACGCTGATTCTCCGTGACGCTGTTAAGGGTATAAAGATTCCACCCTACCTCCACATCTTTGAGGATGCTTATGTTATAAAATGGATAAGGAATAGGGGTTATCGAGTTCGAATATGTGAAGATGCTTACTGTTTGCATTACAAGCCTCCTGAAAACTGGTATTGGAGGGCAGCCGTCTCGGTTGCGAAGGCTGAGGTTAAATGCGGACTAGCTTATTCTAGACTCTACAGGTACGCGCTTTACTATCCCTTCTTTTCAACCTACTGGCTGATCTATAACTTCCAGAGGATCAAAAATAATGTGCAATCAAGCTGAAGATTAGTGAATGTGAATGAAATTTGATAAAGAATATTTTGAGAAGCTAAATTACTTCTCAAGGGAGTCTATGATTAAGTATTTCGGCATCAAAGTGCTTTTTTGGGCTTCTAAGAGACTCGGTAGGAATCTCTTTGACGGAAGGGGAAAAAGAGCTCTAGATGTCGGCTGCTCATTCGGATATATTGCTTCTCTGCTGAAGCAGGCTGGATATGAAACCTATGGATTGGATATATCCATGTATGCTCTACGCGAGGCAGCAAGGAAGAAGATGGATGTCTTCTTATTAAGATATGACATTCAGCAATCCCTGCCGTTTGTCGGAAGAATCTTCGACTTGATAACATGTTTCGACGTACTTGAGCATCTGGATAATCCTCTGAAGGCTCTGAAAAACATGTACAGGGCATGTAAGGGGATAATTATATGCACGACACCTCATAGGCTTCTGGATAAACCCATTCGAAAACTCCTTAGGGATCATGATGATACTCATAAGAGCTTGAGAACTCCTGACGAGTGGCGTAGGATGCTGATCGAAGAGGTGGGTTTGCCTCCGAGCAAGGTTCTGATTGAGAGCTACTATGATATTCCCATACGCGTCTCTAATAGGCTCTTAACATTCAAGTCTATTAGGGTTCCCAAGCTAGGATTAACCACGAGAATATTGATAAGAACTTAACTTACAATCAGAGAACTCGATCACATCTTAGACCGGTCAAGTATTCCTTCATCTACACCTTTAATGATTTCTTCTATCTGCTTCTTGGCTGCTATTCCCCTCCAGTATAGGGCTGCTAAACCCAAGATGCATCTCACCCATACTGTTAAAAACCTGATGAGTATGGTTGCAGCAGCACCTACACTCAGCGGCACACCGAATATTCCGTAGAGCGAGCTCATAACAACCTCCGTTATCCCAGCTTCTGACGGTATCCCTGCTGGCATGTGCTGGACGATTATGCATATTGAGTATACTACTGCAACTATGATGAATGGTATGCTATAGCCGAGGGAGATAAAGACTGTCTGAGAAACTAGAAGGCAGAAGATCCATGATGTGGTCGAGGAGAGAATCGATATTAATATCCTTGACGGCTTCTTCGCAAG
>JAGGUU010000032.1 GCA_021158305.1 Candidatus Bathyarchaeota archaeon | reverse complement strand
CTCTTGATATTGTTGTCGTGCCGAACTGCACCAGAAGATATAGAAGAACTCTTGAAGACTATAACTAGGGGGAACGAATAGGTTAGTTGTTGAGATAATTTTATGTTTCGAAAAGATTATTTCTTCAGACAAACCAATTGATCAATCAAGAATAATATAGTACGGAGAAAAGGCATTGATCTTTCTCATATCCGTTTGGTTCAATATCTTAAAAAACTTAAAACTTCATATTTTTTCAGAAAAAGGCTATAAGAGAAATTATTTTCTGACACAGAAAGGTAAATAGTGTTATCTTGCTATAAAAAAGTGTTTTCCTAGAAGACAAATAGGATTTATAATCAGACATTATCTTAAACTAAGAAAATTATCTAGGTTCCTTTATGAATCTAATGATCTTGATAAAATATTAGAAGCTTCAAAGTTATGATTCTAATATTTTCTTCATTTCTTCATACTCTTCTTTACTGATCTCGCCTTTAGCAAATCTTATCTTTAAAATCTTGACTGGATCTTCCTCTTTTAGCCGAGTCACTTTTTTCATTTCTTTCATTTTTATACATTCTTTCTCAATGATCTTCGTCATAATCGCTCCGTCTTCATTATCGATCCATTTTATAACTTTCTCATCATTAAATACGGTTAAGTGTATTCTTCCCTCTATAAGCCCTTTTGTAAATTGTATTGACGATATTTGATCGAGAGGAGCCGTTTCTACTTCCCATCTTCCAAGAATTTTGGGCATATAAAAGAATATTTTATGTGTTGTGCATCCGAGAACACCACTCCTTGGCATAACAAACCCTTTCTTGCTTTTATCAACCTCTGGCGTTAATGGCGCCCATTCGCTCTCTATCGCTCCTTTAATTACAGCAATTAGCTCCTCATCCGGAGATATTACTCGTTCTTGAATTTCTCTAATCCATTTTTCCTTTACATTTTTTCCTATAAAGAACTTAGATTTTTTATGTTCTAACTTAATTTTCTCTTTTATTTCCTTAGGTTTCTTAACCTTCCACTTCCCGGTTGATGCTAACTTTCTGACAGGCGGCTTTAATACCACAGATTCTAGTCTTTTATTTTTCTTTAAGGAATTATTTAACGAATCTTTGAGAATTGAAGATTCAAACTTTTTCCCAATTTTATTCAAGTAGCTCTTTGCGGCCCAATGTTCAATCTTAAATTTAATGGAGATTCCTTCAGGATTCGGGGTGAACGTTATGATTAATTCATGCGGATAATACATCATGCTTAATCCGTGCTTAGCATATATTTCTTCTTCAGAATCTCTTATTACTTTATAACCTAATTCCTTTATAATCTTAAGTATCACATCACGACAACTTTCAAGGGATTCCGAGCACAGATAATTTTTTATCATTTAAATCACCCCAAATTATTAGAAATAATGCTTTGGAATAAGCGTTCTGGGATTTAATGAATTTACGATGCCTCCATCTCATTATTGCCCATATTGGAAACATGAAGAAGGCGTATAGAATAAGTAGTGCCCCTATGCCAGCATATGGTTGTGCTTGTTCGTAATATACCTCAGTAGTAGTGTATGTTTCTTTAACTGTTTCTGGTTCTTTCCAGCATTCCCACGCTTCCCAATATATTTTAACATCCCAGGGAAGCACATTTGATAGACAGAAGTAATACAATTCATCTTTTTTCCTGCTGGGATACCAGGTGTAATTAAGCTCTGTGATTTCCTTTTTTGTAAACTCTGCTTTGTAAGGTCTACCATGCTTTCTTAGGTCAAAGTTTTCCACATTTAATATTTCGAAAGCATAGAGCTTATCTTCATCTGTTAGAACCTTTATGTAACCTTTAATGTAGCAACTATTTTTTGACGCGTGAACGTGAACTATAGTATATCCTACTGTATTCGCAGATACCCATTGTTCACCAAAAACACCATAGGCCTTTGTTGATTTTTCTATCATTTTTTCGACTTCTCTGGTCCTTTCGACTTCCCTTGTCTTCTCAACCTGTGGAGCTGCTACAATCATTATGCTTCCAATAAGAAGAGCGACGATTATAGAAAGAAATAATTTTTTACCGTACATTTAACTCCCTCTGAATCTAAAAATATTACTTATTTAAATATAAAAATGCCATTCTACCACAATACCACATAGTATTATTTACCAAACGCATAGTATCTAATGAAAGGGTCGCTCTATTGAGGAAGGTGCTAGGTAGCAGTAAGGTTCAAGCAAATTATCGGATAACGCTCATTAGAGAAGCCCAAAAGAAGTTAGACATAAAGATTGGAGACATCGTGATTTACATCGAGAACGAGAAAGGAGACATAATTCTAAAGAAAGGCGAAATAAGACCAATATGAACAAGCAGTTAATTTTCGTCATTGAAGAATCGCTACTTAAAATTTCAAAATTTTGTTTGCGAGAATCTGTTCCTTTTCTTGATTCTTGGTTTTTGTCATACATCGAGATTAACGTATTAAATTACCACTCTTGATTAATACGTTTACAACAGGGGATTAAGTGAAAGCGAATCTTTCTTACATGTGTAGGTGTGTAAAACTGTAAAGGGTGGAATTAGAACTGAGGATATGAATATCTATATGTTCATATCCTGACCTCGGATTCTACTCTTTCGATTCGATAGACAATTCTTATATAGCGCTTTCAGCCCCCACTATACACAACAGGTGGAACGAATTGCCTAGAGTTAAATGCATAAAATGTGGGAGGGTTGGAAACTTGACAGCTAAGAAAACGAAGAGTCATGGAACAACTTATGAATACTATTATGTTCAGCATTACGTCAAGAGCACAGGTAAAATCGAATGGTGCTATCTAGGAAGATACGACTCCTTGCCGATTGAGTACAAGAGAACTATACACAACAATACACAACACTATACACAAAATTTGCAAAATTTAAATAACTTTGAATCGAGCTTTATTTCTGAAAATAATGAAGAAGTGCTGAGGGGTCGTCGGCTAGCTTGGTCTAGGCTCCGAGACTTGGGCTCTCGGGACCCCGGTTCAAATCCGGGCGACCCCACCAAATCTTTGAATTGTTTTTGAAAAGAAGCTCGTTTTAAGCCTCGTTTCTCCATCTGATCACTCTATTAAAGGTTGCGGGTTAACCCCGGACCATATCTTGATCCATGCTTCGAAAACCCTTTAAGTATTGAAGCTCATCATCCTGTACGAGGCTCCTTCAGCTTCCAGCCTTCAACATTAGTATTCCGGCTCTTCTCTCATAAACTGACGCTTCTTTCAGGAGTGATACTATCTCACTCTTATCCTCCGGCGAGACATCATCCTTTGCGAGATCTATTATCTTCTTGTATATCTTAGCTGCCTTGGTGAGATAGTCGGCTGCCTCCGATATCAGCTTATCATCCGGAAATCTTTCCTTAAGGAATTTCGCATTATCGGCTCTAGAAATATATGCTAGCATTATAGACCAGATCACGTCATCGATTCTCACATCGCCCTTGCTAATGTAGTTCGCTAATACTTTGAAGGCGTTGGAGCCAAAGTATATTCTGGAACTACCCAACGTAAAATTCCATCCAATCTGCAACTTGCCATTCACGGCTAGGAGCTTCCTCAAATCCTTAGAGGGCTCTCCAATCTTAACGAAGTATATTAGGGAATACTTCCATGGAAAGTTATATGCTGCCGACATATCCTCAACAGCCTTAACTACAAGGTCCACTGGAAATCCATATCCTCTCTTTCCAAATTCGAAGATACATTTTGACTGGACGGGCTCATAAAGGTAGAATTCATCCCCTTCATAGCCTATTAGCAGTTCAAAGTGCGGCGCAAAGAAACTCAGATTATACAGTCGGGACATGTTAACGGGTAGTATTACGGGTATATCCTTGGATGTGAAGTAGCGGCAAGCATCGACAAATAATTTCTTATCACTCGTGATTAGAAGGTTGTATTTGAAGTTTAAAATTTTTGATGCATTAACGTATCCTGCAAATGGGTCTCCTCCAGGTATCATGTATACTCTCTTGTTGAATGTTCCGAGGTATGCTCCATAGGTGAATCCCATTATAAAGTTGAAGTATTCAATCGGCTCTTTAATTCCATACTTGTAGGCAATCATTTGTAGACATCTCGCCGCACAATACGATTTGTTACTGCTTATCCATGGAACATCATCTATAAAGTGGCTTGAAGGATAAGATCCTACGTCTCCACTACAGAGCCACTTTGGCTTGTATGCTTCAAGTACGTAATCATATTGGAATTTCAGCCTCAAATTTACCTTCTCAAACTTAACCTCCGGTAGATGCAACACATAGCCTGCCGTGCCCAATACTATGATTAAGATTAACGCTAAGTTGATGATGTTCTCCCCAGCCCTCAAGATCTCATCAGGTATCAAATACAGCATGCACCATAAGAAAAACTTTTTTCATAAGCTCCTCTAGTTTTAGTGAGATCGATCAATGCCGCATTAGGGTGTATCGAGTTTATGATAGAGCTTGTAAACCTTCATGTCAAGTATGGGCGGCGCCAAGAACCTATTATCAAAGGTGTTCATGCAAAGTTTGAGGGTAAACATTTAATCCTAGGGCCAAACGGTTCAGGCAAGACAACGCTCTTTAGGGCTATTACGGGATTAACGCCCATATCTTCTGGCAGAATACTTATCGATGGCGTGGATCTAGATAAGATTTACAGTAAACCCGGCGTATTAGCCATAAACTTAAGCGAGGTCTACAGCGTTTTCCACCTCAGTGCCTATGATCATCTACGTCTATTTATGGATCTAACCGATGGAGACGTGGATCTAGCCCTAAAGATGCTTGAGGATTTAGGATTAAACATCGACCTTTTAAGAAAGAGGAAGCCATGGGAGCTCTCCGCCGGCCAGCAAAAAGCATTCTCAACCGTGATAGCTTTATTCTCTAATGCCAGACATGTCCTCCTCGATGAACCTTTTGAGCAGCTTGATCCCGCCAGAAAGGGTAAGCTGATCGAGTATTTCAGGGAGTATAAGGGCGTATTACTTTTGAATACTCATGAAACTTGGCTTCTCTCAGCCTTGAAAGATTGGAGTGCACATTTAATGTTTGAAGGCAGAATTTACGGCTCCTTATGTGCTGGGGAACTGGTTAGGGCAAGTCTGGTAGTTGGTGATATGCCAGATGCCATGTTAAGGTTTACCGTCTCAGGTAAAACCTATAGTCTAATAAGGGGGGAGGTTGGGGAGCCATTATCAAGGCTTATAACGCTGGATAGAATCTATGAGCTTTCATTAGGGGAGACTGAGAATATATGACCTTGTATCTTAGGCTTAAGATTAAGGATATGCTGACAAATCCTGAGCTTTTAGGCTGGGGCATAGGCTTCATAGAGTTTTGGGTTTTAATGTGGATCTTTGTTTTCAGTTCGGTACCGGGGGAGACGGCTTGGAAAATCTACGTTGTTAAGGCTAATGTAACATTAGCATACAGTTTTCTAGGGCTATTTTCAATGTCCTCAGTAGCTATTGGTTTATCGTATAGTCTCTTCTATATGTCGAGGGTTGCAAGGTACATAACGAAGTTCACCAAGGTCAGCGCATTAAGGTTTATGATTGAAGACTTCCTTGGAAGCTTATTCGCAATACTGATCTTCGCCTTAACAATATTCATGTCCGTCATAGGCTTCTCATATGCTAAATGGAGGATTGTAGCCTTACCCGAGAATCCTCTGGGAGTAATAATTGACCTAGTGATAGGCGGCGTGGCATTATACTGGTTCGCTTATATGATCGCGCTGGGAGTCATAGTATCTGGCAGGACTAAGGCGATAACGATGACGAGCTATATACCATTGATTTTGGGTTTCATAGCATACTCTCAATTATGGATTGACCTTGGAGACCTAGCGTATATTATACCGTTATGTTCATTGCCTGCGCTACTAACATACCATG
>JAGGUU010000172.1 GCA_021158305.1 Candidatus Bathyarchaeota archaeon | reverse complement strand
CCATAGACTCGATTTCCTATCAGAGCCCATCGTGACTATCGCGGCTACTCCCTTAGCCTCAGCCCTATGTATCGCCTCCTTAAGATTCTCTAAGTCTTCGAGATGAGCATGAGAATCCACAAGTCTCATTTCACATCGCCTTCTTAAAACGTGTAAAGAAGCAACAGCGCATATATTTTTTCTCCATGATTCTTGGGATGTAAATGAACAGATCCTACACGAAGATTTTTAATACTGGCCAGTTCCATACTAGTCTCCGGTGTACGCTGTGAAGATTCTGCATGAGTTTGTTCCATCACGTAACTTCTTGAAGATCGCTGAGGAGACTAGAAATCTTGTCGATGGATGGAACGTAACTGACAGTGCTGCTGGTAGACCCGCGCCGAGCGGCACGGCAGTCGGATGTGTCTTGAAAACTAAATATCCGGATAAGATCGTTATTCCAGTCTCCGTTCTACGCTATAAAGGCCCTGTTGAGGTTGGGGGATTAGCTCTAGCAGGAGAGGCTATTGGACTTGATGGTCTTGTTCTCACGATGGGTGATCCTCCAAAATACGGCGGCCCCATAGAGATGTTTAAGAGATCCGAGGAAGCTAGGGACTTCCTACGCAGAAAGGTTCGCGTTAAAAGTTTGAAGATTGGCTGTCTCCTAACGCCCCGCCGATCAGTTAAAGATATAATTGTTAGAGTGAGGGATGCTTGGGACTTTTTCTTTTTCATGAGGCTTGAAGAGAAATCTCTGCCCTTGTTAAAAAGGATCTCTGAAGAATGCAAGCGGCTAAAGAAATCCATTTATGCATATTTTGTTGTAGAGACTCCGAGAAATACTGAGGTAATAAGGATGATCGGGTGGCCCGTAACCTCAGATATGAAGCATGCTGAAGCCTTCGCATCTACGCTTGAGGGAATTGTAGACGGCATAATAGCGACTTGCGCCGGAGATTATGAAGGCGATATAGAATTGTTAAAGAGCCTCCAAGGAGTTAGAGGGTAGCATCCCCACATTTTTACCGCCATTTTTATCTATGTTCTCTATGTGATGCTGGGTTAAGTAAAGAATTTGTATTAGGAAATCCTAAAATTGTTAGGGTGAATGAATCATTATGGAGAATGTACTCTCCAGACGCGCCGAGGACTATCTGAGAAGCATATATGAGATAGTTGAGCGAAAAGGCTTCGCCCGCATCAAGGACATATCTAGGGAGCTCGGCTTGAGGCCTTCAAGCGTCGTTGAAATGGTTAAAAAGCTTCACAAGAAGGGCTTGGTTCGCTATGAAAAATATGGAGGCGTAGTTCTAACTTCCCAAGGAAGGGAGATAGCCGAAGCCGTTAAGAAGAGACATGAGGTCTTTAAGAAGTTTCTAGAGTTAATCCTCGTCCCAGAGGATATAGCTCTAAAAGACTCGCATATCCTCGAGCATCAACTCGATCCGAAAACGATACTTCAGTTCACAAGATTTGTAAAGTTCATTACGGAATCCTCAGAGCGGCCGAGATTCGTTGAAAGATGGATGGAGCATTTCAAGGAGTTCTGCAGAAGAGAGGAAGAAGCCGCAAAGAAAAAAGCAATCCGCTGAAAATCCATCGTCACTTATGTTCCCTTTGGGTAGCGATTCTCCTTGCATACATATTGAGAAATTAAATTTTTAAATAGATTCAAAAGTATTCTTTAGAATTGGAAGGTTATTATGTCGGCTTCAAGTTCAAAACCTACATTAAAAGAGCTTATTGAGAAGGGGGAAATAGTCGAAGTAACTTCTCTAGGGACTATATGCGGCTTAGACAAGTACGAATATTGTGTACGTGACAGATGCGATAAATGGGATAAAGATAAGCGGCAATGTACACTTTTCGTCTGGGTCAGCGTAATGTATAACGGCAAATATCACACGTTGATCATGCGTAGGGAAAAAGCAAAGGAAAACAGTAAGATCGCTAGATTCTTAAAATAGATCATCTGCATCTCAATGACGTTTCAAGTGAACAGAGCAACATTGCTATGCATAAGAATCTATAAAAAAGGAGGCAGTTTCGATACTCGAGCTAGCGGAGATCCATATCTATTCTTCCAGCGGATCCCCAGAGCCTAGTGACTATTCTTTCAAGTCCTTCCGGCTTTCTCTCCTCAAGCCAGAGATCAGCGTAGATCTTAGAGATCATGATGAAATCTGAAACTTTCGCTTCGCCATCGAGAATGCTCACGCCAAGCTTAATCATTCTTCGAATGAAGTCTAAATCGTCCGGTAGATTCGCATCTTTCGTTTCCTCTAAAACTTTAGCTAGTCTAGCCTTCAATGATTCCTTCTGTTCATTACTCATTCGATGGAAGAAGAAGTCTCTGTAGATAACTTGCCTGAGATCTTCGGAGACTTCAGGCTCTCCGTAGAGAATCCGAGCCTTTAAGGTTGCTTCATCCTCTCCGGTTAGAGCCATCCACTTCTCCTTCCAGTCTCCGTTTCCCTCAGCAAACTCCATTGAGGCTAAGATTAAGGGATCCAGAAACGAGAATAAGCATTCTTCTCCATCGTCTCCCCACGCGGTAACTAGGAAGCCGAAGACTCCAGCTTCCTTAGCTGCCCCTAGAAAATTCTTTAAGTTCTCTAAGGCGACTTTGAAATTTGGATAATATCTCCTCCAATTTGACAGTCCTGGGCACACTATTTGCTGAAGATCTCGATCCATGAAGATCTTTATCTTCTCCTTGAAATAATCCTTTGAACCTGGGCTGTAATCCCAATTTGCTATGAGTGATTCTCTCCATATCGGGCTTTCGATAATCTCAGCCCACTTAGACGCATCCTTAGTGATTCTTTTCAGATACATGCCTGAGATCATATCTCCCCATAGAATCGGCTTCTTTCCATTCTTCTTCACGATTTCAATCATTCTTCTGTGATGAGACTCGTAAAGCTTCGGCCCTTCAAAGGTCCAGGTTTTGCTTAGACTTCTCCCTCTTCCCAGAGCCCAAGTTTCATCCCCGCCTATGTGTACGTATTCCGAAGGGCATGTCTCTACAGCGTCTCGGAGTAGCTGATAAGCGAATTCTCTAGCTTCTTCATCGCTTACGTTCAGGCATCCTTCACTTGGTCTATGCCACTCGCTGAATCTCTGATACTCAGGAAGTGAGAGAATGTGCTCCATGTGCCCTGATAACTCTAGGGATGGAAGAACCTCGATTCCTAGCTTCTTGCCATACTCGATTACTTCATTCAGTTCGTCTCTTGAGAGTCTTCCACGATGCCTCCCTATAAGCGGATGTTCCTTCCATGGAAAGAGATCTTCAAAGTAGATTGCGAAGTAGTTATACTTCAGTAGGAATAGCCATCGTAGGATTCTCTTGAAGGTCTTGACCGTTGGGACTCCTCCTCTAGCTATATCCAAGTGATAGCCTCTGAAAGAGAATTTGAATTCTTCTTTAATGGTTACTTCGGGTAAACGATTCGGGCTCTGTTTCAGCAGTTGCAAGATGGTTGCGTAATTAATGTATTCATCTCCCCAGATCTCGATTTCTTTCTCCTTTATCCTTAGCCCTGTGCCTTCGCCGCTTACCTTCGTTATTTCCCATTCTCCCTTTGGAACATTAAATTCTGACGCTAGAAACTCTGGAAAATTTCTAAATCCGTCGAAGACGTAGGTTCTTCCAGAGAACTCTAGGCTCCTCGGTTCAGGAACAATATATACTTTCTTCATATACTGAAGAGAACCATACGCAGTATTTAAGATTGAACGTATTTTCCTCGGCTTAGAGCAGATGTGGATTATTTCAAGATCTAAAATTTAAGAGGGGCAAAGAATCTTTTAAGGCATTAAATATACAGATTAACAATCTCTCATCCTGCTGGTTAAAAGGATGACAAAGGAAGAGTCATTAAAGAATTTCGTCGTTCACATGATAGGGAACGCCCACATAGACCCTATATGGCTGTGGCGTTGGCAAGAAGGCTACCAGGCAATCTGCGCTACTTTCAGAAACATGCTAAAGCTGATGGATGAGTTTCCAGCATTTATCTTCACTTGTTCCTCGGCAGCTTTCTACGAGTGGGTGGAGAAAGGAGATCCGGATCTCTTCAACGAGATCCGCATGAGGGTCAGGGAAGGTAGATGGGTTCCGATTGGAGGATGGTGGGTGGAGCCGGACTGCAATATTCCAGACGGCGAGAGCTTCATTCGTCAAGCTCTTTATGGGCAGAGATATTTCAAGGAGAAGTTTGGATTTACAGTCACGACCGGATATAATATCGATTCATTTGGACATAATGGGATGCTTCCGCAAATCCTTAGGAAATGCGGCTTAGTAAACTATGTCTTCATGCGTCCAAACCCGGAGGAGAATAAAAAGATTCCAGGATTCATCTTCTGGTGGGAAGGCGTTGACGGTTCAAGAGTTCTGTGCTATCGTGTTCCCTTCTCATATGCTACTAGAAACAGCCTTGAGGATCACATAATGAGGGTTCTAAAAGTCGTGAAGGCGCCAGTTAAAGATGTAATGTGCTTTTACGGAAGAGGCGACCATGGAGGTGGACCTACAAGAAAAGATGTGGAGACAATCCTTAATCTTCAAAAACGAGAAAAATTTCCGAAGATTATCTTTAGCTCTCCAGAGAAGTTCTTCAAGACTATTCGGAGACAGGAGAAGCTCCTACCAGTCTTCCGTGGCGATCTGCAGCATCACGCAAGAGGTTGCTATTCTCTTCATTCAGAGGTTAAGAGGAATAATCTCAGAGCCGAGAAAGTGCTCTGCGCCGCCGAGAAGTTCTCAGCCATCGCCTCTATTCTCTTTGGAAGGAGATATCCGCAGAAGAGCTTGACAAGAGCTTGGAAGAACCTTCTCTTCACACAGTTTCATGACATCTTAGCTGGCACATCCATTAAAGAGGCATATGAAGATGTACGTGATATTCAGGGAGAAGCCATCCATAGAGGAAATGAGGAGCTCAACTACGCTATTCAAGCAATAGCCTCAAACATCAATACCGAAGGAGAAGGAATACCCCTAATAGTTTTTAATCCCCATGCATGGCATATTCACTCTCCAGTTGAGGTTGAAGGCATCAACGCTGACGGGGCTATAGTAGACGAGGATGGAAAGATCATTCTAGTTCAGAAAATTCAGTCATCATCCATAACGAGCCGTCAGAGAATAGTCTTCATCGCTGATGTTCCCCCGCTAGGATATCGTGTCTACTGGAAGGTTAATGATGGACGTAAAGCCTCGACCATAAGAAGCCTCTCATCTTCTGAGACGTACTTAGAGAATGACTGGCTACGGCTTGAGATAGACCCAAAAACTGGCTATATCAGACGCCTGTATGATAAAAGAAATGAAGTTGAAGTGTTTTGTGGACCTGCATGTGTGCCTACAGTTATTAGGGATTTGAGTGACACGTGGAGCCATGGAGTGGTGAGATTCGAAGATGAGATTGGAACATTCGACGATGCAGACGTTAAGCTCATCGAGAATGGCCCCGTAAGAGCTTCCATACGAGCTGAGAGTCGATACGGATCCTCTCTCATTCGCATATTCTTTACCCTCTATCGAGATCTGCCATATGTTGAATGTCGAGTTTCAGTGAACTGGCAGGAACAGCGGAAGATGCTTAAGCTGAGATTCCCCGTGAATATCACTCAGCCAGTAGCGACGTACTCGATCCCTTACGGATATATTGAACGCCCATGTAACGGAGAGGAGCAACCCGGGCAGCGATGGATAGACATAACTGGAACGGCGATTAACATGAACGGCGAAACCCTCACCTACGGATTAAGCCTATGCAACGATGGCAAATACAGCTATGACGTTAATGGTTCAAAGATGAGTCTAACGGTTCTGCGTAGCCCTCCATATGCCCATCATATCCCATACGAGCTTGATCCAAATGCAACCTACCATTACATTGATCAAGGATGGCAAGACTTCATCTTCATTCTATTTCCGCATAGAGATTCTTGGCGGAAGACACCCGTAGTTAAGATTGCTGAGGAGATAAGCTTCAAGCCTATGGTGATTGTTAGTCATCCACATGGGGGAGTTCTGCAACCGCATGGATCGTTCATCAAGGTCTCTAAGGAGAACGTGCTGGTCTCAGTTCTTAAGAAGCATGAGGATTCCGATGATTTAATTCTAAGATGCTATGAGACATTTGGAAAGGAGACTGTGGCGGAGATTAAGATTCCATTCTTGAATAGATCTTGGAAAGCCTCCTTCAAGCCATGCGAGATCAAGACCTTCATTATACCTAGGAGGCCTGAGCTAGAAGTCGCAGAGATAGATATGCTTGAGTTCCTCGAGAGTCCTCAGCGGATGTTAAAAAGGCTGGAGGCCGATTAGAATCATGATCGTATATGCGGATCTTCACATTCACAGCAAATATAGCCGAGCTACAAGCGCTAGAATGAATATTGATGAGATTGCTCGATTCGCCCCGATTAAGGGCCTGAACCTCGTTGGAACCGGAGATTTTACGCATCCTCAGTGGTTTAAAGAACTGCGGGAGAAGCTAACTCCTGAATCTGGTACCGGACTTTATAAGCCGTCAGATAAGCCGGATTCCAAGCTACGCTTCATGATTACAGGCGAGGTTTCCACAATCTTCACATTTAAAGGAGAGACGAAGAGGATTCATCACCTCATATTGACACCGAGCCTTGAGATTGCTTCTCAAATAAGTGATCGGCTGGCTAGATATGGAGACCTTGCTCTTGATGGACGCCCGCTTCTTAATATGACAGCCCCGATGCTCGTTGAGGAGGTTATGGAGATCTCAAGAGAGAACGTGGTCATCCCAGCTCATGTGTGGACTCCATGGTTCAGTCTCTTTGGAGCGTTCAGCGGCTTCGATAAAATTGAGGATTGCTATCAAGATATGACGAGGCATATTTTCGCGTTGGAAACTGGACTCTCATCAGATCCTCCAATGAATTGGCGTCTAAGCGTCTTAGACGGGTACACGCTTGTCTCGAATAGCGATTCTCATTCATTCTGGCCTTGGAGAATAGGCAGAGAAGCAAACGTCTTCAATCTTGAGGTTCTCAGCTATGAGGAAGTGGTGAATGCTATTAGAAGCAAGGATCCGCATCGCTTCTTATTCACGATTGAGACGTATCCTGAATATGGAAAGTATCACTGGACTGGACATAGATCATGTCACGTTTCATTTTCTCCTGAGGAAGCGAGAAGAATCGGGGACATCTGTCCTGTCTGCGGAAGGAAGCTTACGAAAGGCGTCGATCAGCGTGTGGATGAGTTAGCTGATAGGCCGAAGGGATTTAGGCCTG
>JAGGUU010000161.1 GCA_021158305.1 Candidatus Bathyarchaeota archaeon | reverse complement strand
GTGGTACCTAACGGCGTAGATGTTGAGCTATTTGAATCCGTCGAAAAGAACATTCAACCTAACCTCTCAGAGAAACCCATCATCCTATACGTAGGCCGCCTATCATACAGGAAGGGTTTACAGGTCCTGGTAAGGGCGATGCCTTTCATCCTGAAAGAGATTCCTAATGCACATCTAATCATAGCTGGAAAAGGATACATGGACAGCTTCATCAGGATGCTTATTAAAAGCCTCAACTTGGAGGGTAACGTCACGATGCTTGGCTTTATACCGGATGAGAAGCTTCCAGAACTTTATGCTTCGAGCCGCCTCTTCGTCATGCCCTCACTATACTGCGAATCCTTCGGGGTAACCCTGCTTGAGGCTATGGCGTCTGGAAGACCTGTTATAGCTTCAAATGTTGGAGGGATTCCTGAAGTCGTCAAGGACGGAGTTACAGGCTTACTCTTCAGGAGGGGGGACGCGGAGGATCTCGCAGACAAGATCATAATGGTTCTAAGCGACCGCAACCTAGCCCATTCGCTGGCTTCTAATGCAAAAAGGCTAGTTAAGGAAAGATACAGCTGGCCAGCAATAGCCAACAAGATGGAAGACCTATACGAGAAAGCACTTAAGCAATCTCATTCGAAATGAGGCTCAGTCTTAGAGATTTACGGTGAAATCTATGATTCCGGCTTCCCGTCCAGTTTCGTTTGTAGATGTCGCTCTAACCATATATTGCGGTGAGAGCTATTACTCATATCTTCTCTAACTTCTAACCCTTTAACCCCTTAGGGCATGTTTCGGTTGGAATTTCCCTGCGGATTGAAATTTATTTATGATTTTATTCCGATACTCTTTCTCGCTCTTTTTTGCGGAGAATTTTGATTGCCTCTACGGGCGTTATTGTTGAGTCATACTTGATTTTAGTACCTCGAGAGGTCGTCGTGTGAACATGCAGCTGCACACGTAACAATCTTGATTATCTCCTATACCTTCCGTAATGGTTTGCTCCGAGTTTTCCAGATTCACCAACCTCTTATATAATTCTCGCCTTACTGTTTGTGGCAGCTGCACTCCCTAGCACCCCTATGCTAACTTCTACATAATATCCAAAAAGATGATGGAAGAACAGCATTGTTATGTTTTAATCTCTTTATAGTATGTGACTTCGCCGGTCTTAGAGTTTACTCTAAGGTTGAATCTTCGCTTATCAGTAAAGATTAGTGCCTTCCTGAGGTGTATTTCCCCATTTACCAGCCAGCTGCCATGTCCTCTAGACGTCTCCTTGATGAGTATCTTGATTTTCCTGTTGCTGTATTTTTTCTTGATGTATCTTCTCGCCCTGCTTTCAGCCTCTGCAACATCCATCTTTAGCTCTACCCCTTCAATCTTGAAGCTCCTGCAAGAGAGGCGAGGCCCAGCGGCGGAAGCGTTATCCCGAAAGACTCGTTGCATGTTCCTCCACCGCTCAGCGAACCTTTAATGAATGCGACTTTCAACTTTAAGCATCCCCGACGAATAAATATATATGGTCCAAATATATTTTATTGGAAAAACGAGCATTAAATCTTTCCAAACATGAAGAATAGAGGAGTGCTTGATGAGTTTAGAGAATGTTGTTGAATCTTGGAGTTCTGAAATGCTTAAGGGATACATGAAGCTTGCAGTTTTAGCATCAATAAGCAAGAGGCCCCTTTCAGGCTACGGCATAATGAAGAAGATTGCTGAGGAGACTCTAGGCTTCTGGAAACCTACATGCGGCGGAGTTTACCCTATACTCAGAGAATTGGAGGGGAAAGGCTACATAAAAGGCAAATGGGCATTTAGAGGAAAACGTAAGATGAAGATATATGAAATAACCGACGATGGGGAAAAACTTCTTAACTTAGCGCTTGAGAAGCAGCGGGAGATATCAGAGGTAATGGCGAAGCTTCTTCATGAATATGCTTGTGACGTGCTTAAGGTTAAGACTCCGGCAACAGCCGAGCTAGTCAAACTCTTCGATTTTACATCCTTTAAGGAAATCTTGGAAAGGCAACCTGTGAAGAAACAGATAAAGATACTTAAGAAAGCTCGGAAGCAGCTAGAAGGATCAATCGAATTTATAAATAATAAGCTCAAAGAGCTTGAGAGAAAAGAAAGTGTCAAATCTTAATTAATAGCTTTTTGGCTGCTTCCAGCCATTTAAAGGCTTTTGTTAATGGCATGTGTAAATAACTAGCTCATCGAAATACATCTCCTATATAGTCTTGTGAATCGGGTAGTTGCTGTGCATGATCAGTTTCTATCTATAACTTCACTGCTGAACTTCATAAAGCTAGAGATGAAATCTATTTATGCATAAATTAGGTTTTTAGTCATGAATGATATAATTGCCTTAAGTGTTATAGATGATCCCTCTGCTTTTCTCTTCATCTTCAAATATATAATCGGGTCTTCTGTTTTCTTCTCTTCTCGATATGTTCAGGACTAGTTTGTTTCCAACGTAAGCTGCGATTAGCGCAGATACGGGATTAGAAATGTATCCCGCTACGTCAATGAAGGTTAAACTGTATCCCCTGTAAGCCTCGGAGAGAGGAATGTTCTCGATGTAGAGATATCCTAAGGTCATGCCTCCCATAAGAGCGTCTGCAAAGAGATACACGGCGAATGCTACAGATGCGGCGTCTTCCAGCCTTCTGACCTAAACAGGAATATTACAAGCACAGAGGATATGAAGGATGGAATAAAGTAAAGCTGGATTCCATGTGGTGTGAGAGAGGAGATCATGACTGATAAAAAAGCACCTAATACGCCTGCCTGAATGATCTTCTCTATGTGGAGAGGAGGAATTCTTTTTTTGTGCTTGCCTTCTCATTATGCGTGCTCCACAATTTGGACAGTATTCTGCATCCTCCGGAAGGGGAAAACCGCAACGATTACAGTACGACATAGTATCACCAGTTTAGAAAAGCATATGCTAGCTGGACTTCTCGAGCTGTTTTAATTCTCTGATACCTTCCGATGTTAATGAGTAACGTGCGCCTTCATATATTATTATGCATCCCTTATCCTTTAATGCTTTCAGTTCCGCTGCGAGGTCAAAAGGCGCAAGATCTAGATCGTTTAGCATCTTGAAAAAGTCTGCTTTCCCCTTTTCCTTTATATACTTCAATATCTTCAGTCTTAGATTCACTTCTTTCATCCCCCTATTTTTAAATACAACATAATTGAAAAAAATATATACAACACATATATATTTTATTTTGGCCAAAAATAATTAATCCAATCATTGGTGATGCATCTTGGTTGGTAGGAATACGCAAGTTTCAGGCGCAACTACCGTAGGCGTAGTTTTTGATATAGGTGTCATCTTAGCCTCTGAGAAAAGAGTTATGTATGGAAACCTCATCATGAGTGAGCGAGGCAGAAAGGTTTTTAAAATTACCAAGAATATTGGTGCAGCTTGCGCTGGGTCCTTCTCTGGCATGCAAAACCTAATGAGAAATCTACGGTCTAAAGCGTACATTTTCGAGCTTGAGGCTCACAGACCAATATCAGTTAGATCAGTCTCTAGGCTCCTATCGAATATGCTTCTAGAACAACGAGGCATCTTCCTTGCTGAGGTTTTGATAGGAGGAGTTGACGATCAAGGAGCATTTCTTTTCCTTATTGACTCACTTGGATCAGTTATTTCGGATAAATATTTCGCCGTTGGCTCTGGGGCTTCTCTGGCTCTCGGCGTTCTTGAACAGGGCTTTCATGAGGGCATAGCCTTCAAAGAGGCTAAGCACCTCGTGTTGGAATCTTTGGGATCCGCTGCTAGAAGGGATGTTATGAGCGGAACTAGTATAGATATGCTCATCATCACCAAGAATGGCATTCAAGAAGAATCACTAGATCTTTACTCTCGAATTTAGCGTCAAAGAATACATTAAAAAGACGCCGCATGAGGTGTGAAAAATTCACTTGATTTTTTCCTTTACCAGGTCTTATCTCCCGAAGGATCAAGATTTATATAAGAAAATAAATGTTTTAAAATACAATATATAGCGGGGATTTATATATGGCTAAAGTGCTATTAACTGCGGACAGGACTTTAATGAGCGATTATCATCACCATGAGTTCGTCGGCTTTGGCACATGTGCACCTCCAAATGTTATTCCAGACTGGCTTTACAGCTGGTTATTCTTTCCGCCAATTAAAACAAAGGATGGAATTCCAGTAGCGGCACCATACGGACTAAGAAAGATAGAGGCTCAACTCATAAAGGAGGGGATAGACGTTCTAACGGTTGATCCGGATCACTTAGATAAGTACATTGATGATGCTGAGATTTTAGGGATCCACGTTATGGATCCATTTGGGTTAGGTCCTGCCTCAAGCACCTTTGCTGCTGTGCTTAAAAAGGAGCCATTCCTCGCTAAGCATTTCCGATTGTTACTGGAAAATCCGATAGTTAGAAGAGCTAAAAGGCGGGGGCTTAAAATTATTGTTGGTGGTCCGGGTGTTTGGCAATTCAAATATAAACCAGAATTTGTTAAAGAGCATGGGATTGACTGCATAATTGATGGGGAAGCCGAGAAGGTTGTTGGAAAGATTTTTAAAGCTGCACTTAATGATGAGGAGCTTCCCCAATATTATGAGGTAAGCTTGAAGGAGACTCCAAGTATAGATGAGATACCCGACATTATTGCTCCATCTATAAATGGCCTGATCGAGATTGGACGTGGATGCCCGAGGGGATGCAAGTTTTGCAGTGTGACTTTGAGGCCTTTGCGTTGGTATCCCTACGAGAAGATAATGCGGGAGATAAGTGTAAACTTGGAAAGTGGCTATACTGCTGGTATATGCCTCCACGCCGAGGACGTCATGCTTTACGGATCATCAAATACAATACCGAAAGATGAGAAGCTGATTAGGCTGCATGAATTGGTCGTTAAAAAATGTGAAGGGATGGGATGGAGTCACTGTTCACTCGCCGCCGTAGCTGCAAAGCCAAGGCTCTTCGCAACCATAGCGGAGATAATTAGACAGAAGCAACCGTGGTGGGGTGCAGAAATAGGCATAGAGACGGGTTCGCCGGAGCTGGCCAGAAAGATTATGCCGGCGAAGGCGCATCCATTCAAGCCGGAACAGTGGCCGGAAGTCGTGCGTACTGGAATGGGTTTAATGCATGATCACGGCTTGGTTCCAGCCTGCACATTAATTGTAGGCTGCCCGGAAGAGACAGAGGATGATCTCATAAAGACGATAGAATTGATGGATGATCTTAAGGACATAAGAAGCCTCATAGTTCCACTATACTTTGTGCCCATGGGAAGACTTAAAGATGAAGACTGGTTTAAATGCGAGGAGATAACTGGGCTTTACCGGGAATTGCTGGTTAAATGTCTAAAACATGATATACGATGGGTATACTCACTTATAGACGATTCCTTTGCGGGCAGATGGAACAAGCCCTTTGTAACTTTACTCTACAAATTATTCGTTAGAATAATCGAATATAGGTGTAAAAAAGCCGGTGTTCCCACGAGGTGAGTGCATATGCAAATTGACGAGATTGAAAATGCCTTTTTCTCAACATTTGTAAATCCCGTTTTAAAGAGAGCCGTGGGATTTCTAGATTATGACTGCCCTAAAGATGGGAATATGCTTATAAAGTCTCTCAGAGTTTTCCTAGGGCAGAATGTTACGCTCTGCGATAGATGTAAAGCCGTTTATAAAAACTTGGCTAAGCCATTATATGAGATAGGTAGCAGGCTTTTACGAGTCGATAAAGGCTTTATGCGGCGTCAATTTCTTGAAGATCAATATGGCGAGGCTTGGCTTCGCGGATTTGCGCTTATGATGAGAGGGGTCAAAAAGTATGGTATTAGAATTCCATTTGTGCCTGCAGCTCCGTTCTTAATAGTCTGGAACTATACTTACAAGTGCAATCTTAGATGTAAACACTGCTACGAGAATGCTGGAAGAAGTAGAAAATATGAGCTATCAACGGATGAAGCAAAACAAACGATAGATATTCTCTCGAAGCTTGCGGGAGTCGGGCTTCCTGCCTTATCCTTTAGCGGAGGAGAGCCCCTCGCAAGAGAGGACTTCTTTGATATTGTATCCTACGCCAAGAAGAGAATTCCCTACCTTAGCTTGGCAAGCAATGGGACGTTAATAACGAAGGATAATGCAAAGAGGCTCAGAGACGCCGGAATTGACTACGTTGAGATAAGTCTTGACGGCGCTTCAGCCGCTACGCATGACTGGTTCCGTGGAATTCCAGGCGCATTTGAAAGGACAATGGAGGGAATAAAAAACTGCATTGAAGAGGGAATTGACACATGTATAGCAACAGTTATTCATAAGCAGAACCTTGCTGAGATTGAAAAAATTTTAAATTTGGCTGACGATCTCGGCGTTAGGTTCATGCACTTCAATTATATTCCAACTGGAAGAGCGAAAGCCCATCTAGAATTAGATTTAACGCCGAAAGAGAGACTTCACGTTCTACAGTTGGTAGGAAATAAGATAATTGATTTGTATCTGAGATCCAAAGAAGAAGAATTGAAGTTTGGCAAGTCAAATGTGAAGGTTGACCGTTTCTTCAGCACTTGCCCGCAGTATGCTAGTGTAACTAGGGAGCTTTCACGCAGGAAGGGTGAAACCTTCATGGTTGAAGCGCATTACGCCGCCAAGAAGGGCGTGGAAAACGTTGCGAACTTTCTCGGCGGATGCGGAGCTGGAAGGCTATACTGCGCGATAGAGCCGAATGGAGATATAAAGCCATGCGTATTCTTCCCAACAAACGAGGAGACGGTGCTTGGAAATATCCTAAAAGATGATTTTGAAGAGATATGGGATAATCATCCGCTTCTATGGAAGCTTCGTGTAAGAGAAAAATTGAAGACTTATGAGGTGAATGGCAAAATCGTCGGTTGCGGCGCATGCCCAGACAAATACATCTGCGGGGGATGCCGTGCAAGAGCCTACAGCTACTTCAACGGAGATGTAACAGCCGCAGACATAGGATGCATAAGAAACGAGGAATTATGGAGCTTAATAATTAACGTTAAAGCCAACAAATAGCCTTTACAAAGAGAATAAGGAAAAAATGAGTAGTTCATTAGATTAACGTTCATACAGCAATCTTATCATTTAGCCTGTCCCTAAAGAAGAACTGAATCAAATAGCTATCAAGACAAATCATTGAAAAGTTTGTATCGGGATAATGCCGCTAACTGAGTGGGCCTAGGAGACTTTCGGTTCTTTGTAGCATGCAGTGCATAGCCACTTTTCAGAAATAAAGCAGTTTTTCGCATGGAGAATTTGATTTCGCCGAGGGGGCAGTTACTACTAGGCTACACCATAGGAGATCATCCTGATTCATTCGACATTCAGCATAAAAGGAATAGGTTTCATTTCAAATGAGATTGCATAAGTGCTTTTTCGTAAAAGCTTTCCATCTTTTCGGCTATTACTTGTCTTATAATTATGGGAAGCAATAAATCTTCATTTTTATGATCTCCATTACGCAGTGCTGAACGGCATGCTATTAACGGCACGATCTAGCTTCTCGATTCTAACTATCAGCTACTTGCCAAACATGCTTTCTTCTGAGGCTACCAAGTATAGTGTTAAAATTTAAATGTTCTAGTTATTAAAACATTTTCATCATGGATTTAATAAGCATATTCATCCCCGTTTACAGAGAGTCCGATATGTTGGAGAATTTATTGGAAGATCTTTTGGAGGACTCATATGAGGATAAGGAGATCTTCGTTATTATTGATGAGCCGAGTTTGAAAAGCCTCCGTTTGATTGAGAAGTTTAGAGGAAAGGTTAATTTCGTGCTGAACGGCGAGAGAAGAGGCAAAGCCAGAGTCTTAAATGATGCCGTAGAAGACTCAAACGGCGATATTCTATTATTTCTAGATGCCGATGTGGCTATTGATGGGAAGAGTGGAGATTTCCTAAAGAAGGTCTCAGACAGTTTAGAGAAGGCGGATATAGTAGAAATAAAGAAGAATGTGATTAGAGATTCTGTTCTTGCCCGAATAGTTAGCTATGATTATTTGGGCTTCAGTTCTACAAGCTGGTTCTTCTCGCGATTTCTGGAGAAATGTCTGGGCTTCAACGGCGCAGCCTTCGCCATCAGGAGGGAAGCCTTCAATTCTTTGGATGGATTCAGAAGAACCATCTGCGAAGACTTGGACATGGGTTTAAGATCCTTCCTTAAAGATCTCAAATTTAAATTTTTAATAGACGTGAATGTTTACACTAAAGCTCCATCCTCATGGAGGGAATGGTTCAAGCAGAGAAAAAGATGGGGAATTGGGGCAGCCTTGTGGCTTAAAGAGAACTATCGCATCTTACTCGGAATTATACGTGAATACCCAAAGATTCTTCTTTCACTTCTATTGCTTTTTCCCTCATTGCTGATGGCGATGAGCATCCTAATCATTCCGGAAGACATCTACGTGAAGATCACCTATATTCTCCTCTTTATATTATCGACAAGAGCAAGTATCCTTCTTCCTCCAACGGCATTCGCATCCACATCCCTCTCAATGACAAAGAATATGCTTATGACAGTCAGTAGCTTACTAGCCTACTCATTACTATTTTATATTCTTGCGCAGAAGCTGAATTTCCCATTCAACCCACTGGAATTCACATTCTACTATCTCATTTATTCTCCTTTATGGCTTATTACGGTAGCTGCAAGCATAGCTAGGCTTCTGCTCAAACCGGAATGGATCAACATTGATTGGAAGGTTTAGAGCATATAAACTAGGCGAGTATTCTTTCATTTGGGTGGTAGTTTTTGGTGGCTGAGTTTGACGAGACTTTGAAGAGGCTTGATAGATTGGAGCATAGACTCTCCGAGGTAATGCATCGTATTGATGAGATCGGGATGCAGCTCGAAGCTATCAATAAGACTTTCATCTGTCTATATCGTTCTGGCGGTCTAGACAAGTGTGCCGTCCGTATAGGAGCTACTAAACAGCCAAATCCACAATCAAAAAATCAATATTTTCAGTCTCGTATCTGACGCTAGCCTTAATGTTTAAGACGAATCCCTTGAATCGCGATGTCACTTTACGGCCGCCTTCAGTGACACAGCTGGCTCAGACCCTGCCGCCTTTTCAAGCGCTTTAGGCGGAGGCAACGTAGAAGTGCCTTTGTTTTTCCTCTTCTTATAATATATAGACTTAAGAAACAACTTCTCGCAAGCATACGTAGTGGCAGTGGGTCAATTTGAACGGCTCACCAAAATATATAAGTAAAATTCTACGGTCCACCGCATTAATTACGTAACAAGTTACGTAAAAGTAGGAGAAGAGTTTTAGTAAGTTATGAGGGAGTATCTGTTTCTACGTCTGTTTAAACTTCTTCCAGATATGCTTTCAGATTCACAGGATCAAATACTAATTTAAATCGATTATCGATTAGAAAGTCTACTCCAAGAATGCTCGGAAGGGATTGGGACAAACTTCTAGTCTTCATGTCTCTCTTTGTTGTTCTACAAGCATAAATCACAGGTAAAGTTCTATGCTCTAAGCCTCCCTCCTCATTCCTAAACGTAATCACAGCTCTCTTAATCGGTTTAGCCTCTACAGAAGAGCCGCCGATTCCATAAACTCGTATAGATTTACGTATTCTGTTAAATGGAATCTGCATTATCAACGCATCTTTTTCACAAATCGCGCTTTGAGGGCTTCCCGTGTCAATTACAAATCTTATTGGTCTATAAATGTGAAATTGCGGTATTCTCAAAGTGGCATATAGAATAGGTTTTGGTCCCCCAGCGATATTTTCAACTTTAAGGGGAATCCGCATCGAGAGCGCTCCAATAGCTATAAAATAAACTTGGTTCCCTTTTCTGCAACAAACTCGATTAGTATTTCACTTAGGTTTTTTCCTTTTTTCTTCAATTCCTCTAGGAGCGCATCCAGCCGGGGATTATGAGCAATTATTTCGGCATCTTCTGTGGCTATAAATTCATTTTTGTACTTTTCAACAATTTCTTTATAGTGTGAACTAAACCAGCTACCGTTTTTCTCCATCTTCTCTAAGAGGATTAGATCCGAGGTCAAAACACCCATCCCTATAATATCATACCATAGTATCACGTATAAATAATAAATTTTTAAATTTTGTGAATTTTGGCAAAATTTAACGACTCCTCTATAATTACGTAACGAGTTACGTAAAAATGAAGTAAGCGTTCTCTTCAAGCCATTTTTTAAGATATCCGATTATCGTGAAAGCGACAAAGAGAGCTATAAAGAGGGGTCACCCAGGGATTTCAATCAAGAATGAGAACCGACTCTCAAAATCTTGACCACTTCGGGATGAAGAAGATAGAGGGCAAACACAACAAGAATTATAAGTACCAACACGCAAGCCGCTTTTTTAAGGGGAGAAAGCGATTATCGTGACTACGGCAAGCGGAGGCTTTTGTCTTCGTGCTGTTCTGAATTTGAAGTTCAAGCATTTCAGGGATAAACTTTGGGATCCTACGCTTCCATGCTATGCAGTTGGGATCCCTGAAAGCCTAAGCAAAGAAGACGAACCGTATATCACGTTTATCTCTGCAGAAGCAGCCGAGTATATCCGGCAGCTGCTTAAGGAGAGACAGAAACTACAACATAATCGAGTGTGAGATTCTGAAATTTTTTCTATAATTTCCTTCGCTTCTTTCCATAATATTGACAGAAGAATCTGATCCCTTTGATTTAGTTTCTACGCGTCTCGTTTGCAAGGAAACTTTCTTATAAAAGTGGTGGGTCGTTAAATTTTATTTATATGGTAGCGGGGGGTCGATTTGAACGACCGATCTCTGGGTTATGAGCCCAGCGGGTTAACCTAGCTACCCCACCCCGCTTTTCCATAAGATGTTTTTCTATATCTATTTTATTTTTGAATATATGCTGGAATAAAAAAGTTGCGAATCTGCCCGACTTACTTGTTATGCCTGAACTATAGACTTTATGTGTCGCTCTATATGCTTCGAGATTGTCTGGTAAAATTCTTCTTCGTTATCGATTAGAACTTTTCTAATGCGGTCGCGGAAGAGCCATTTTCCATCTTTTGTCTTTGCTGTTAGAACTGAGCCGTATGTGACATGTAATATTTGCCTTCCAGATTTGTCGTTGAGGTATGTCTCCTCAAGGTCTTTATCCGGAACGTGATCAATTAGGGGGATAGCTGAGAGGTCGGTGCTGAGATGATACGTTTTCTTATCTTCCTCGAAGTGTTTAATGCTGTAGCGTACGATCTCACGGAACAGCTGTGGATCATGTCTGGCTATGATGCGTAATGATTCTAAATAGCTAGTTCCGGAGGTCTTCAGGTGGATTATGTCTTTGGCGTATCTGCCTAGAATGGGATAGATTGAAAACTTGTCGCTTCCAGAATGGATGCTGAGCTTGTATGGCCCAAGCCTTCTTGCTATTAATACATGTTGCTGGAATGTTCTTTCAAATTCTTTGAGGTCGCCGATATAATCGATTGCTTTCTCGAATCTGCCTATAAACCTTAAGGCTAACCCTTGAATCCGCACATTTAGCCTTTTAAACTCTAGAGATATGAACAAATGTTCAAGAAGGCTGGTCGGTGTGTCTGTCTCATCTACGGATACCTCTAAGTCATATTGTTTATCCTTAAACAGATCATCCAGTAAGCGCTTTAACCTCAGGGTATGAGCGATAGCAGCTGAGTATTTAACTGCTGCCCGTAAGAGGTCTTCCTCTGTGAATGCAAGTCTTAGAACGTGTTTTCCATCTTCCGATTCTATCTTAAATTCCTTTCCAAGATACGTTTTTAAAATGTCCTTTCCGCTGCATGCCAATTCTCTCCAAGGTAGATTGTCGAATCTTCTTCTGAGCTCTTTCAAGTCATACTTGTCTGCTTCATCATCAACATAGTCTGAGGGGTCGATAGTGTACATTGTGAATCCGGCTTCAAAACATGCCTTCACATCCTCCTCCGTTTTTAAATGATCTGCGTCAGCGGCGAACCCGTCACGGTATCCTTCTTGAAAGACAGCCCAAGATACGTCATTCATTACATCTTCAGGAGATCTCAGGGTACGTTTCATTTCGCGGATAGACTGCTGCGCCAGAACTGGGAAAACCCCGAATTTGCGTGCAGCTCGAATATGTCCTGGGGTCGATAAGCCGATACGGTCTCCCATTCCTATAGCGGGAGTTAGGCCCATCACGCGCGGTTTGGTGAAGGGAAACAGTCTACGTAACTCAGCCGCGTTTCTGCCATTACAGGGGCAGATTTTATAGTTTAGAATATCACTTAGCCTTCCTTCCTCTTCGGCGATGAAGCCGCTGTATATCTCTTCATTACTGCTTGAATGATACATTATAATGAGTTTTTTGTCATATCCTTCACGGATCAGAAAGAATACGGTGTTGTCCTTCTCAGTTACGGATGATTCATAAATTTTTATTGAGCGTCCTCGACGTTCAAAACTCTCTTTAAAGGCTTGTACAACTTTCATTATGATCTTCCTCCATGGCGAAGCATCTGAGATCCTAAAAAAATGATGTGAACCCTACTATTATGCTTTTGTGTTAGATGTACATCTACAATTACATACGAAAGCCTTTTTATCTAAATGCGGACAACTAAGTTACGAACTTGTTGGGCGATTTTGATGAAGGGAAGAATACTCATACTGATGGGCTCCAAGAGTGATCTTCAATATGCAAGGAGGATAGGTAACTTCATAGATAATGAGGGTTTCAACGTCGAGTATGAGTATGCTGTCTCCTCAGCTCATAGGACTCCGGATATCCTAGCGGAGAAGATTAGAAGGCTTGAGGAAGATGGAAACCGCGTAGTTATTATAACGGTTGCGGGACTCTCAGATGCTCTTTCAGGAGCTGTTGCTGGACTTTCAACACATCCTGTTATAGCCTGTCCACCTGATGTTGATAGATATGGATTCGCGAAGATGTTTTCTTCAGTGATTACTCCGACGGGTGTTCCTGTGATGCTCGTTGCGAGGCCTGAAAATGCCGCTTTGGCAGCCGTCAAGATCTTAGCTCTTTCCGATCCTTCGCTTCAGCAAGCTGTTCGTAGATACATTAATAAAAAGAGGCGGGAAGTTATTGAGGCTGACGAGGAGATAAGCAAAAATAGGGAGGCTTTCGCTATATGAAGATAGACGTTAAGGATGTTATTCTCCAAACTAATCTCCCACACCCGCTTGTTAAGAGAGGAAAAGTGAGGGATATATACAAGGTTAACGGAGATCTCCTGATAGTCTCAACTGATAGGATCTCGGCTTTCGACGTGGTTCTGCCAAATGGCATCCCATATAAGGGTGAGGCTCTCAACCTTCTCTCGGCTTACTGGTTCAACGAGACAAAGCGTATATTTCCGAATCATCTCTTGGAGATAGTTGATTCACGCTCCGTGCTTGTTAGAAGAGCGGATCCAATAAAGATTGAGTTTGTAGTTAGGGGTTACCTTTATGGCTCGGCTTGGGAAAAATATAGAAGAGGCAAGGATATCTGTGGCATAAAGCTCCCTGCAGGACTGAAGAAGGCTGAAAAGCTTCCGGAGCCCATATTGACGCCGACTACAAAGGCTGAGGTTGGACATGATGTTGAGATAACTCGCGATGATGTAGTTAGGATGATCGGAAAAGACTTAGCCGAGGAGATTGAAGAGGCGAGCTTAAAAATATACGAGTCAGCCGTCAAGAAGGCTGAGGCTAGAGGCATAATCATAGCTGACACAAAGTTTG
>JAGGUU010000141.1 GCA_021158305.1 Candidatus Bathyarchaeota archaeon | reverse complement strand
GCGGAAAGGCAGATCCTTACCTCAAGCTCTAAAGTACTTTTTCACTTATGGATTTGCTACTTCTCTATGGGAAATCTTCACTTACCTACAGAGAACAGCCATAAATGTAGATGACGCATTAATCTTTTTTCAGCTTTCATTCATCTTAAGCATGCTAGGTCAATCAGCATATCTAGCCGCCATTCTTAGCATATATAGAAGGCCCAGAAGGTTAATGCTAATATTCTTGCCAGCCATATTAGCCGCATGCATCACTCCTCTTAACTCCAGCAACTTACGTCTAACTCCATATGGATGGTTGTACATTCCCAATCGGTCTTCACTCATCTCCATAATTGAGATTACAATCTATACGGGTTATTTAGCCGCCGCAGTTTTCTTTCTAGCGGATCTTATTCTGAGGGCTAGGTCTAAAGAGCTGAGAATTAAGTATGGAATCTTACTAGGAGGTCTTCTCGTCTTCCAATATCCCGGCCTAATCCTAACTAATTATCTATTTACGACAAGTTTAATGTTTCCTCCGCTGGATGGAATCTTATTTTTTGCGACTCTTCTATCCGTAAGCTGCGCATTAATTATTCGGGAGAAAGAGATTCCGACAATGTCGTCGCATAGAGACTTCTCCGCCATATACTCATCCTTCCTTGCAATCCTCTATAATATGACGGGGAAGACAAAGCTAGGTGAGGAATCCTCCAAGTTTATCGATTTCATAAAGGAATCGGGGATTAAAGACTACGTTAGGATATCTAATAGAGGTATAAGATTCAGTATGCCAAGCTCCATGAACTACAAGGATTTGATAAGCAGGAACCTGAAGATTCTTGAGGATAAATTTGGAGATTCAGAAATTGTGGATTGCTATTTACGAGTGCTCAATGCAGCTTATCATATTCTCAGCGATAAATTCTACGAGATCATCAAGGAGAATGAATCATTTCTTAAGAAGTCTGATCTAATCTACGGCGTTGCGAACGGGTGCTTTTTAAGGGAGATAAAGAGGGATGATAGCCTTAATTTGTATGATCCGATTAAAGCCTGCTTCAAGATCTATAAGAGACTCCTTCTACCCATTGACGTGAGAATTCTTTCGTCATCTGATTCTGAAAAAAGATTAGCAATGCATTATGCTACGAGAAACGTCATAATTACGGAATATGGGGAAATTTTAATGCAGAAAGCTGAACGAGATATACGGAATCTGCCAAAGAATGAACAACTATCAACAATCATCGATGGTTTTAATTCCTTTGTAAGCTGGATATATGAAAAAGCTCTGAGCCGTTCAGAAGAGACACATAAAATATTAGATACTTTGCAGAGAATACTTGATCTGAATAAGAAAGTAGCCGTCAAATTCGACATTTATGGCAGGTTTCTCGAAACTTTAGCTTCAAAGATTCCGGAGAGGAAGGTTCGTCAACTTTACCTTGACTACTTAGAAGAAGAATCCAAGTCTAGAATCTTCAAGACTCTTCCTCAATCTCTGCTTGTGATATGTGAGTCTAAATGGATTAAACGAATTCAGAAGCAATTGATTGAATCTGAACGTATGGCTGCTATTGGAGAGGTTGCAACCATGATAAGCCACGATACGCGGAATCCCCTCCAAGTGATATTCAATACCTTGTACTTGGCAATGAAGAAGATAGAAGAGCTGCGTATACCTGTCAAGGAGAAGAAAAGCTTGAAGAGATTGCTTAAGAGAATTTATGATCAAGCTGATTATATAAATGGGATGATTACAAATCTTCAAGAGTACGTCAGAGAAGCTGCCCCTGAACTTATCGAGACCGACCTGCACGATTTGATTGAGGATGTTATATCCTCAATCGACATCCCAAAAAATATTCGGGTAGTCTTAGATATTAAGAAAAGTCTTTCGAAGATGCTAGTCGATCCTGTGATGATGAAACGTGTCTTCATAAATCTAATAAAAAATGCCATTGAAGCTATGCCTGAAGGCGGAGAGATAAAGATAAGTATGTCCATTGAGAACAATCACGCATTAATTACGTTCGAAGATACCGGTATAGGGATACCGGAGGATAAAATAAAGGAGATATTTCGACCTTTTTTCACGACTAAGTCTAAAGGATTGGGATTGGGGTTGGCGATCTGCAAGAAGCTTATAGAAGCTCATGGAGGCAGCATCTCCGTTAGGAGCAAGGTTGGGGAAGGATCAAGATTTGAGATAAAACTTCCATTTAGAAAAAGTAAGGAGGATCTTTTAGCATAAAAATTTAAGTCTTTGAAAGAGATTTCGCAAAGACATATAATGCTCGCTTCTGTGCATTATTCAGAAAGATTACGCTTCTTTTACTCTTGATGATCTTCACTGCTTCTTCTGGGCTTACTCCCATAGAAACGATGTATGCAGCAGCTACGAGAGCAGATCTCCCCCTGCCAAGGTTACAATGCACAAGAACTTTTTTCCCATCTCTAATCTTCTCTTTTATCCATTTAATAATCTCGGAAAGAATCGTTGGAGGAGCTCCATTTCCATCCGGGATCTTAACGTTCAAATAATCCACTCCGTGACGCTTAAGGAACATTTGATAATCATCTGTGTCTTTCTCCCTAAGGTCAACTACGGCGTTAAATCCTTCAGATAATATCAATGCTGGAGAGTTTAAACCTCCAATCCATAATTTTTCTGTCACCATATTTGCATTTAGCCCTAAACCCGCTAAAGCCCTCTGCCTCATCAGCCTTGCTCGAACCCAGCCAATCAACAGATCTAAGACCATCAAGTTCTTTCATATGATGAAACAGTCAAGCAATATATAAGCAGTTACGAAGATATTTTTTCTAAATGGTTTTGGAATCTAAAGGCCATTTTTTGACCAGTTTATGACTTATCCCCAAGAGATCTAAAACTTTCCCGACGATGAAATCTATGAGATCGTCTATGTTTTGTGGCTTGTGATAAAAAGCAGGTGCAGCTGGAATTATTGTGACTCCCTGAACTGCTAAGTCGAGCATATTTCTGAGATGAGTCGCGTTGAGGGGTGCTTCACGCGGGACGAGTATTAGCTTACGCCTCTCTTTCAAGGCAACCTCGGCAGCTCTCAAGATTAGGTTCTCTGAGTATCCATGCGCTATACCCGCCAAAGTTTTAGTGCTGCATGGGATTATAACCATCCCATCGGTTGGGAAGGATCCGCTCGCAATAGGCGCGGAAAGATTATCCTCTCCATAGGAGTAATCTGCTAGCTTTTCAATCTCAGTTTTTGCAACGCCGAGCTCATACTCTATTATTCTTTCTCCGGCTCGGCTGATGATGAGATGAGTCTCGACCTTTTTTGTTCTCAGAACCTCAAGTAATCGTTTACCGTAAACTACGCCGCTTGCTCCAGTGATTGCTATGACTAATCGCATTTTCAGTCAGCTCATCTCCTCTTTCAGTTAAGGAACACTTAACATTTTCTACCTCGCCTTCTAAGAATATCAGAAACACATAAAGACCTAGACGAGTAATCTCTAGAGGGAGGCTTCAAGATGACTAAACAGTCTAGGGGCTTCAAGTTTCTTGAGCACACAGCAGATATTTATATAGCAGCATATGGTAAGGACATGCCTGAAGCATTTGAGAATGCTGCCTACGCTATGTTTGAGACTATGACAAATATTAGAGATGTTAAACCAGCAGTTCAGGAGGATGTGGAGGTTGAAGGAAGAGATGAGAAAGAACTGCTTTACAACTGGCTTGAGGAGCTACTCATCCGATTTGACATAAATGGCAGATTATACTCAAAGTTCTATGTGAATGAGATAAAGAAGACACCGCAGGGTTACAGGCTTAAAGCTCAGATCTATGGAGAGGAATTCGATCCTTCCAGACATTCGCAGAAGGTGGGAGTCAAAGCGGTTACATATCACCGCATGGAAATTGAGAAGAAGACGGAAGGCGTAACTCTAAAATTTATACTGGACATTTAAGTCGTATCTCTTGACAAAATAATTGAATATTGCTAGAAAGGGGGAGAATAGTTGAGCTCGGAGTGGATTCGGAGCTGTGAGAGAATACTTGAGAAGATAGAGATGCTCGAGAGAGCTAAAGACAAAGATAGACTGGAGCATGTGAGGGCGATACGCTTCATGCTTAGCGCTCTTCAAAGAAGCATATGGGGCTGGATGCAATGGGTTAACAACCCCGACATAATGACAAGGTTCACAAATGAGGAATTAAGTGAGATAAATAAGAAAATGACCGAGTTTACGAAGAGCTTTATAAAATATGACATGGAAATAACTAAAAAGGGGGAGGAAAAAGGCTTAGAGATTAGTGGGAGAATAAGAGCTGCTAGAGGAAGGGAAGAAATATACATTTAAAAGAGAAATGTTTCAGCCTTCCTTTTTGAAAAGAGACTAAGTTAAAAAGATTGTGGGGAATAGTCTCTGTCTAGGCTCTAGGAGGATCTACTGGGCCAATGTTATCTCTATTGTACTGATGTTCCTTGGAGTTACACCCTCGCCTTCCTCGTCCTTTAGCTGAACCTGTTCCGTCCCTATTGTTATATTCTTGACTTTCAAGTCCGGCATGAATCTCTTTCTGAGAATCTCAGCAACGTCCACTGCTCGACTTATCGCTCGCCCTCTAGCCTTGATAGTTATCTCCTTTGCTCCTCCATGAAGCAACGTTATACAAGCCAGCACATAGTTCATTACAGGTTTCCGTCCAATCAGCACAGCGTTACTTTCCGACATCTCTCGTCTCCCTCAATCTCTCATAGTTTTCCATGCGTATTAATAAGGTTTAGGGTTCAAGCGTGCCGAAAGATCATGTAAGATGCTCTAATGTGTTCTCCGAACGTTATTTTTCAGATAGCTTCCGCATCTAATTCTCTAAATGCCGATGGAAATGATTCATCAGGACTATTATTTTTTGGGTGATCCTCTTGATCTGAAACTGATGAGAAAATAGATGAAACAGAAGCATTTATGAAATGAAAGCCTCCAATACTATATGGATTTTTAGTATCCGCGATCTCCATCGCATCATATAGTATTTACCGGCAGATCCTGATTATCTAAGAGAGAATATCACATATAAATTGCCTTTTCATAGAATGCCGAAGTATTTTTCTCTAAGATTCGGATCCTCAAGCATTCTCTTTGCGTCTCCATGCTCCTGCACTCTGCCGCTGACAAGTAGAAAAGCATAATCCCCGAGTTCCAGAGCGAATGTAGCCTTTTCTTCGGTCATAACTATCTGCACATTTGTTTCTTCATGAATCTCCCTTATCTTGTCATAGACTTCCATCGTAAGCTTCGGCATTAAGCCTTCTGTAGGCTCATCGAGCAACATCAGCTTAGGCTTCTTCATAAGTCCTTTCGCTATGGCAAGCATCTTCCTCTCCCCGCCACTAAGTCTATTCGCCTTTCGATTGATGTAATCTTTCCTTGCCAAGACTGGGAAGAGGGTTAATACTTCCTCCATGCGTGCCTCCCGCTCATCTCTACTGAGGAGGTAACCTCCCAACATGAGGTTCTCCTTGACAGTAAGGTTCTCGAAGAGACTATCTCTCTGAGGAACGTATGAAACTCCCATCTTCACTATCTTGTTCGTCGGCACATTAACTAGGTTTTGTCCATTAAATTTTACAGTTCCAGAATATACGTTTACAAGGCCCATAATAGTTCGCATAAGCGTTGTTTTTCCAGCTCCATTTGGGCCAATTATGACAGTTATATCTTCTTTTTTCATCTCCATAGAGACGTCATAGAGTATTTGGTGAGATCCATAGCCAGAATTTACATTCTTAAGCTCCAACATGGAAGATCACTTTATCCGGTATTTTTCACCAAGAT
>JAGGUU010000090.1 GCA_021158305.1 Candidatus Bathyarchaeota archaeon | reverse complement strand
GAAGGGAAAGTTTACGCTTTAGATAAGGAGAGTCAAGGCTACTGGCCGAGTGAAGGATTAAATAAGTTAATTCGGAGAGCTAAGCTCCGACGGTTAGAAAACATAGTGGTGATGAAGACCTCTGGAGAGCTAAAAATAGATTTAGAAGACGAATCTGTTGATGTAGTTTTGCTTCACGACGTCCTACATTACTACTATTTTCCAAAGAAGGAGGATAGAAGAAAACTTCTACGAGAAATTTATAGAGTCTTAAAACCGAATGGTTTTATCTCATTTTATCCAGGAGATCCAGAAGTTTTCCGTAACTATTCAGAGATAGAGACTATTAAGCGGGAGATAGAAGACGCAAAATTTCACCTTGAAAGCGAGTATACCGGGATGATCATTCATGAAGATGTGATTCAAAAGGGTCATGTACTAAAATATAGAAAGGAAAAGTGATCAAGATGTCTTCTAACAAGGATCGATTCAAAGAATTAGGTAGTGATCTTCTGAAAGATGGATGATCTAACGTTCTATAAGAAAAACTTTTAGGGATGCGTATCGTGCTACCTTAAAAAAGAAGCATAATGATGGAGGTGGAATCTGAGGAATTACTCCTCATAAATTTATTAATTTCTTCTTTATGAAGAATATCTTAATCAGTGAATGTTTAGGCGGAGCTTTATGCGGAATATTGAGATTACCATCATTGATGCTCAATCAAGGATTAGGGTTTCTTTATTCTCATCTTATCGATTTGGAAAAATAGATTAGGAGGACTGAGATGTTTATGTCTTCTCAGAATAAAGGGGAGACATCTGATGAATCATTGCTGAATAGGATTTTAGATATTGTTCGGAAGGAACCTACGTACTTAAATTATTGGAATGCTTACCGGAGGATTAAGAAGCTCGACTTAAGCAGATTGCAAGTGGATGAAAAGAAAAAAGTCAGAATAGCTCTCCTAAGTTCTTTCACAATAGACCCTTTAGCCATATATCTCGATATTGAAAGCCGAATCGCCGGCTTATATCCTGAGATTTACGTAGGTCCCTTCAATCAGTACCCACAGGAAATCCTTAACGATGAAAGCAAGCTCTACAGATTTAATCCCGACTTGATCATAATCGCTGTTCATGCAGATGCCATTTTAGAGGAGAATTTTCTTCCAAGATTTCCGACGCTTTCTGAGGATGATAAGAAGAATCTTCAAGTCGAGATCGTCGAGTATTTAAGCGGTCTTCTCTCTAAACTCACATCGAAGACTAAAGCGCTCATACTCTTAAACAATTTTGTAGCACCATGGTTTTCGCCGCTTGGAATTTTAGACAATAAAGTGAATATGGGATTGAGGGAGTTTTTCCAGAAAATAAACCAGAAACTCGCCGATCTATACAGAGAGAATAAACAAGTTTACGTGTTTGACATTGACGGATTAGCAAGCATGCATGGGAAGATTAGATCGATAGACTATGAGATGTACTATAGAGGCGCTTTCTTCTTCAGCAAGTCCTTCCTACCAGTAGTTGCAAGAGAGTATATGGGCTATGTAAAGGCTCTTAAAAATCTAACGAGAAAATGTATAGTCTTAGATCTGGACAATGTACTTTGGGGAGGAATCTTAGGAGAGGAAGGCTTCCACGGGATAAAGCTTGGAGGAGACCCCGTTGGGAGGGCTTATGTGGATTTCCAGAGGCTTCTTTTGAGCTATTATAATCGAGGAATACTTCTCGCGATAAATAGTAAAAACAATCTTGATGAAGCAATGAAAGTAATTCAGGAGCATCCGAACATGGTTCTTCGAGAGAAAAACTTTGCAGCTATACGAATAAATTGGAGAGACAAAGCCGAGAACATGCTTGAGCTCTCTGATGAGCTGGGCATAGGTCTAGACAGCATGGTCTTCGTTGATGATTCTCCCCAAGAACGTGAACGAATAAGACAGGCTTTGCCTGAGGTACTCGTCGTCGATCTTCCACAATCACCGTTCAGATACTGTCAAGCGCTTCAGAGCCTGAATGACTTCAACACGCTAGTCCTCTCAGAGGAGGATATACGGCGTGGAGAGATGTATTATGCACGAAGGAAACGTAAGCAACTCATGAAAACGAAGAAGACGCTAGAGGAGTTTCTTAAATCTTTAAACATGACTGTGGAGATCAAGTATGCAAACAGGTATACTATACCGAGAATTACGAGTCTAATAAATAGAACAAATCAGTTCAACTTGACAACTCGCAGATATACTCAGGCAGAAGTTGAAGAGATGAGTAATCATCCCGACAAGTTTCAGATATACAGTTTGAGAGTAACGGATAGATTCGGCGATGAAGGAATAGTCGGCGTTGCAATTATCAGGAAGGAAAGAGAGAAATGGATAATTGATTCATTCCTGATGAGCTGCCGCGTCATAGGCAGGAAGATTGAGACTGCTTTCCTAGCGAAGATTGTAGAGGATGCCAAGAAGAACGGTGTTTTATATCTTATCGGCGAACATATCCCAACAAAGAAGAATAAACCCGCAAGCTCATTCTATAAGGATCATGGATTCGAAAAGATCTATGAGGACAAAAAGATTAGTAGGTGGAGACTCAATCTAAAAGAATCCACCATTAAGATGCCTGAATGGGTGAAGATGAAGGATGGTTAACTCCGCTGAGAAAAAACTGATTGAGGTATTGACCAAGGTTCTATTATTAGAGGAATCTGAAATCAGCGATGAACTCTCGCGGGATGATGTGGAGGAATGGGACTCCCTTGCACATCTAATGCTCATAAATGAGCTTGAAGAAACATTTCAAATCACAATAAATGATGATGACATATTAGCGATACATACCATAGGAGATTTGAAGAAGGTCTTAAAGAAACTAGGCGTTAACATATGAGATCCCTAGTTCAGGCATTATTTTATCTTTTTAATAGGTCTTGCTGGATGCCCGCCGACCATCGTATATGGGGGAACGTCTCTACTAACAACGGATCCAGCCGTTACGATGGCGCCCTCTCCAATAGTTACTCCCGGAAGAATTATTGCTCCAGCTGCAATCCACGCTCCACGGCCTATCTTTACTTTCTTCACTTCGCCTCCATAAAGTTTAAGCCTTCTGTGAAATGGGCTTGCTCCTGAATGGGCCATTATTATTACGCCTGGGCCTATGCTTGCCTCATCTTCAATCTCAATGTATTCTGGATATTCTCCATCAATCATGACGAGAAATCCTATGTAGACATTTCTGCCTATTTTGACGCCGCATTTACGTAGGAGGCTGCATCGGAACTGGTAGAAAGGAGATATCCACGCCAGTATTCTTAATAGCCTTCCTATAATCTTGCCCATGTCATAAACTATTCTGATATCAGATACTTAAAAGAGTCGCAATAGATAATCTGCGAATGTGAAATTGTCAATATCTCCTGTTAGAAGACAACAAAAAGACGCGTCGCCCTTCCATTTTTTATGGTTTAGCCAGTAATTCACCGCTTCTGTAACTGTTGGAAACCAACCGTCCAGGTGCTCCCCGTAAGCTAAAATCTCTCTAAGAACATCTATGTATTCCGGCTGCCCAATTCGTATTGGATGTAGATCGAACATGACAACGCCATGCTTCTCCGCCGTCTTCTCCATTGCTTTCTTCAGGATTTTTACCATCTGAAAATTCTTTAAGCAGTATCTGTCTATCATTGCATCATCCGACCATTGACTAAGCGGGATGCATAGAAATTTTGATTCTTTGCCATTGATTCTGATTCTAAAGAATTTCTTTAACCCTCTATATTTCGAGGCATAGCCTATCCCTATATCCCAAAGAAAATTATATTTTTCAAGAAGTTTAGGAGTATAATCCGTATATGCGTTATAAGGCGCCCTGAAGCCTCGTACGGTTATCTTTATACTCTTAAATGCCCATATGCTCTTTAAGATATCGAGTTCCTGCTCTCTCTTCGAGATGTATTTATAATTCACATGTTTGAAGCCGTGAGAAGCGACTTCATGACGAGATTTACTTATCATACTCATTAGCTTCGTATTCTTAAGTGCTACCGAAGCAACTATGGGGAAAGTGAATCCAGCCCGATACTCATCCATTACCTCAAAAATATTTTCCAGAATGATTTTGAAAGGCGTTTTATGAAACTTAGCCATGCGTATAGATTGGTATAAAATTTTACCTCCTCGCTTGTTCCAGAGATACTTCAGCCATCCAGTCTTTATCACCATTAAGCCTCACGTATCTTCTCTTCCAGAAACTCAACTACATAATTATCCGGCGTGTAAACGAAGGCTATTCTCCTACCGCCATAAAGCTTCGCTGGGGCTGGTTTCGAGATAATAACTGCTTTTCGCCTAATCTTCTTAAGAGTCTCGTCAAGATCCTCCACTAGATAACATACATGATAGAGGCTTATTCCTCTCTTGAGAATATTTGATATAGGAGAGTCATCCGTCAAAGGAGCAATAATCTCAACAAATACTCCTCTAGGATCGGAAAGCAAGACAGCTGAGACTTTATGGATAGGATCCTCCACTATACTCGTGACTTGCCTGAGACCGAAAAGAGTCTTATGACGTTTGATTGCTTCTTGTATGTTGTTCGAAGCGATTCCTATATGATGCAATTTCATGATTCTAGTCCTCTAAATGAAGATGATGCCT
>JAGGUU010000113.1 GCA_021158305.1 Candidatus Bathyarchaeota archaeon | reverse complement strand
GATAAGCCAGCTTGGCTACATGTTCATGGCATTAGGAATCGGCGGTTCGAAGGGGTGGCTTGCAAGCCAGTTTCACCTTATGAGCCACGCTTTCTTTAAGGCTCTGCTTTTTCTATGCGCCGGCGTGATTATTCACACCTTAGGAACGAGAGACATGCGTAGAATGGGAGGATTATGGAAGCGCATGCCAGTAACTTTTGTAACATTCATTATAGGTGCACTTTCTCTCTCATCTATTCCGCCATTCAATGGTTTCTGGAGCAAGGAGATGATCCTCGAATCAGCCTATACCCGCGGCGGGTGCTTCGGTTACTTAATATTCTTTACGGGAGTAGCTACGGCCGCCGTAACGGTGGCTTATACTATCCGAATGGCCTCTCTTGTCTTCTTGGGAAACGAATCAGAATTCACAAAGGAAATGAAGAGAAAACCACATGAAGCCCCGAAGATCATGCTTGCTCCTCTCATCATCCTTGCCTCCGCCTGTGTAATCTCCGGTTTTCTACAAGATCCCATATTTGAATCCCTATCTCAGGTGATAGCGGGGAAAGCTGTGTTTGAAATAAGGATTGAGCCATTAATCTACTCATTTATATCGCTTCTTATAGGGGGGTTACCAGCTTACTTGATATACGTAAAGAAGATTCTTTCTCCGCAAGAGATAACGAAAGGAAGAATCGCATCGACGCTTTACAGAGCTTTATCCAAGGGATACTACTTCGATGATTTTTATGACTTCATTTTTGTGAAGGGAACCATTCTAGCTTCGAAAGTCAGCAGAAGACTTCAAACGGGCATTTTAAATATTAACATGCTCGCCTTCATGGTTGCAGCTTTCTTCCTCATAATCTTATCCCTACAGGGAGGAGCCGCGTAATGTTTAGTCAACCAATTGATACGCTAATCGCATTCACGGTTACGACGCCATTAATGGGATGGCTGGAGACAAAGATTCGCCTAAAGAATCTCTGCGGAGTCTACGTTGCCGTCGGATTAGTCCTTTCCGGTCTTTCTCTACGCGAACTCTTCGTTAAAGCCCTATCAGGACCGGTGACTCTTCCCGTAAAGGCCAGCCCGTTAAGCTCATGCTTGGTAATCGATCGGCTAAGCGTCTTTATGGCTTTGATCTCCACCATTCTAGGCTTACTAGCCACAGTCTACTCAATCGAGTACATGAAAGAAGACGATGGAATCCCATTCTACTATACGTTGCTGTCGGCGATGACTTGCGGAATGCTCGGAGTAGCATTTGCAGGAGACTTCTTCACACTCTTCGTATTCTGGGAGCTCATGTGCATCTCCTCATACGCGCTCGTAGCCTTCAGGAAGCATGAGTGGGAACCCATCGAGGCCGGGCTGAAATATCTGGTTATGAGCTCTGCAGGAAGCGCCTCAATACTCTTCGGAATCTCACTCCTCTACGGCCTAACGGGAACTTTAAGCTTCACCCAGACATCAAGTATGATAGTTAATTCGAGCATTTGGGGATACGTCAGCCTATCTTTCATCTTGCTGGGCTTCGGCGTTAAAGCCGCCATCTTTCCTCTGCACATGTGGCTTCCAGATGCCCATCCAGCTGCTCCCACTCCGATAAGTGCTCTTCTCTCCGGGATAGTCATAAAAACCGGCGTCTACGCGATTATCAGAAGCCTTTTCTCCATCTATTCTCCGATAAATTCTTCGTGGCAAGCTGCTTTGATGGCTATCTCAATATTGACGATGAGCTATGGAAACCTAGCTGCACTTCTACAAGATGATATTAAGAGGCTTCTGGCCTACAGCAGCATAGCTCAAATGGGCTATATTCTCTTCGCGGTCTCCACAGCTACAACGCAAGCAAATGCAGTCCTAGGTTTAACAGCCGCCCTAATGCACATCATGAATCACGCATTAATGAAATGTCTCTTGTTCCTCTGTGCTGGAGCATTCATCTATAGGGCGGGGACTAGAAGCCTAGCTAGACTCTCTGGAATCGGCCGTAGAATGCCATTGACGGCCGTAACGTTCGCAATAGGCGCATTAGCTATTTCTGGAATTCCTCCTCTGAACGGCTTCATAAGCGAATTAATGATCATCTATTCTGGAATTAGATGCAACGCGTATATTCCCACAGTTATACTCTTGGCGAATATTCTGCTTGGATTCGCCTATTATCTTCGGCTGATAAGAATAATCATCTGGTCGTCTCCCTCCGGCAGGATAAGCAGGGTGCATGAAGCTCCCTTCCTAATGCTTATTCCGATAGTCTTATTGGCGCTAGCATGCGTTGCCATCGGAATCTATCCGTCTCCCTTCATAGAATTCGCCCGTCAAGCTGCAGAATCCCTCATCGCGAGCGGTTAATAAAATGGAAAAAATATAAAGCAACAAGCTACGTATAGAGCCTTTGGGGAGATAGAGTTTGAACGTTAGGCTTCTGATTATTAAACCTATTGACCGATGGCTCTCTGAGGAGAAAGCCGAAGAAGGCTACTGGGGCTTTGTACGGTGTAGGGAAGACTACGAGAAGGAGAAAACAAATATTCATAGACAAATCGAGGATCTAATTGCGAATCTTAGAGGAGAAGGCATAGAAGTAGATCTTCTACCAACAATAGAGATTGAGAACGTAGACGATTTATTGGAGAGAACAGAAGATCTTAGGAAAGCTGACGTGAATCTAGTCTTAACGCTATTTCCAGCCGGATGGATATCCGCTGGAGACTTATCGTATGGAATAGTTGCAACATCTAATTATGTAGTCTTCTATGACCAGTTTAGGCCGAACATTTACGCCGGAACGCTGTTCAATCCTCCGATGTATAAGAGACTTGAGGAGCATAAACTCTCGGATAAAATTTTCCTTGTGGAAGGAGATCCGGAGAAGCTAAAGGCTATTCTGAGAGCAGTCTATGCTTTGAGAAGAATATCATCGGCGAAGCTTGTATGTGTAGGACCCATGAACTTAGCCTTCGGAGGATGGCTCTCATTTAAAAAGGGAAGCGAGATTTTCGGATACAAAACTCGATTTTACACATACAGCAAGTTCGTTGAGGACTTCAATGAGTTTCTTAAAGACAAATATAGACGCGTAGAGGCTGAAAGGGTAATTGGAGAATTCACATCCGGAGCCGTAGAGGTCGTTGAGCCGACTGCTGAGAAACTCCTTCGAGCAGGAATATACTATATGGTTCTGAAGAAATACGTAGAGGAGAATGAAGCTGATTGGATAACTGTGAATTGCCTAAGCGAACTCGTTGAGAGGACGAAGGCTACTCCATGCTTCGCTTTCTCTAAGCTCAACGATGACGGAATAGTAGCAACGTGCGAAGCCGACCCGACAGCCATGATTCTGCATTATCTTATGCGGCACATCTCCGGGAAACCAGCATTCTTTAATGATCCAACAGTAAATGAGAAAGATGGAACACTTATCCTAGCGCATTGTACATCGCCAACGAAGCTTTTAGGGTTCAACGAGTCCGCGCTTCCCTATCAGGTGAGAACGCATCATGAGTCAAACTACGGAGCTACTCCAAAAGTATTCTTCAGAGAAGGAGAGGTTACAATAGCCGGGCTATCCTTTGACATGGATGAAATGCTCATCGTGAAGGGCAGAATCGTTGGAAGCCCTAATCTAAGGATATGCCGTTCGCAGGTTGAGGTGAAAGTTGCTAACCCTTCAGGAATTCTTAGGGAATGGCGAGGCTTCCACTGGGTTTTAGTCTACGGAGACTACGTCGAGGAGCTACAAGCGATCTGTAAAGTGAAGGGAATAAAGGCCATCATTTATGAGTAGCGAGGATACGCGGCTTAGCAATATAAGAGAACCTCAAGCATAACTAAAGTGAAGACGCCACGCCGTGACATGAAGAAATATTGATGTAGAAAAGACATGGAAGCCTCGATTAGGTCTCCAACGTGTTTTTATAGATGAATAGAACATTTAAATAAATAGAAAATTCTATAGAGGGGTTTGGAAATATCTGTGAGGTTAGTTATGCATAAAATGCTGTAGAGCCGGTAAGGGAAAAACCATGGAAGTAAGGAAGGTTCAAGTTATTGGAGGAACAACATTCATTGTTTCCCTTCCTAAAAAATGGGTTAATCAGGTCGGGTTAAAACCGAGCGAGGAGCTGATCCTAGTTCCCAAAGGAAACTCAAGCCTGCTGATTAAGCTGAAAAGAGATGCCGAGAAGATTCTAAATTCAGCGATTAGCATAGAGGTTAACTCGAGGAAAAAAGACGAGATACTTAGACTTATAATTGCAGCATACCTCGCTGGCTACCAGAACATCAAGCTGGTCTCGAGTCTCCAAATAGATCCAAGCATAGAATCATTCATTAGAAACAATTCATGGAAGTTCATGGGTCTCGAGATATCTGAGGAGCATGACAAGGAGATGATATTGACCACATTATTCAACTCTTCAGCTCTGACGATTCAGAAAGGCTTATCAAAGATGCTCAGAGCAGTCTCGTCCATGCATAGAAACGCAATAGAAGCATTTGTAGAGAATGATGTAAAGATGGCTGAAGAAACCGTGAAGCTCGACGACGAGGTAGATCGTCTAAATCTTTTCATCATTAGGCAGCTGATGCTCACACAGGGAAGCTTGGCAGCCAGCAATATAGGAATAAGCATGTTGGAGGAATCATTGATCTACAGAACAATAGTTAAGGATCTTGAAAGGATAGGTGACTACGCCGTTGAGATAGCTAAGAAAACCTCTAAAGACCTTAAGATACCTTCTTCCTTACGCCGGGAACTAATCGAGCTCAGCCAAGCAGCAACAAGAACGTACCAAGATGCCTTAAACATTTTCCTAGCTAATGATGTGGAAAACGTTGATAAAGTATTCAGAGATGAAGAGGAATTTTTGAGGAAGATGAAAAGTATCCTGGACAATTATGTAGCGGACAAATCCTTGGATCCAGTAAGCCTCATCAAATTAATCCAAGTGATAGATATATTACATATGGCTATGAATAAAGGTAGATCAATAATAAATGAAACATACAATAGATATATAACCTACCTCTCAGCCACGTTAAAACATCAACGTGACCTCTAAAATTACTAAGTAATTCATGGTTCATCATATTAGCCTTTGGAGATCAGGAGATCAACATCTCTTTTAGCTTTGCAACAGCATATCCATAGTACTCTTTGAATTTGGGGTCGATCTCTAAAAGATAGAGTTCACGCTTATATCCTTCCTTGATCAATCGGAAAACTTCCTTGTACGGTATCTTACCCCATCCAATCGGCATGTGCAGGTCTCCGTAGCCAAAGGTAATGTTCTTCTTGTCTGGCGAGAGCGGGTCAAATTCGCCGAAGTTATCATGTAAGTGTACATGAATCATATAAGATACAACGTTTCTGACTGCCTCCAGAAAATTAAATTTGTAATAACTCGCAGAGAGGAAAGCGTGGCCAACATCGAATGTTATACCTACACTATCCATATTTACGTTTCTGACAACATCGATTAGCTTATCAACTTCTTTACATAGATGAGTGGGGCATGGATCTCCATTCTCAACTCCAATTAGCACTCCTGAGTCGCGAGCGTATCTTCCCCACTTCTTCAAGGAGTCGACGAGGATTCGCAGAGCTTCAGGCTCAGACATCTTATCAGCCGGCGTAATATAGCCTGAATGCACCACGAGCACATCTGCGTCTAGCATGACACAGAGATCTATGCATGACTTCATTACCTTCTCTGAAATCTTCAGGAGCAGAGGACTTACCAAGTTCATTTCATCAGGCGCATGCACCGTATAGGAGAATCTATAGCTTGATAGAATATTAAGAAGATTAGAGCATTCTCTTTTATCGAGCGAGCCGTTCTTTATAATTCCGGAACAGTCAGGGGAAATCTCGACGTTATCGAATTTAACCTCTTCAAAGATTTTCAGCTGCTCGATCAAGGCCGCCTCATAATCTCGATCATTATCAAGCGATAGGTTTATTCCAATCTTCAACTCGTAATCACTTCTCAGCTCAACGCATGATTGATTTAATCTGCTTTGCAGATCCATAAATATAATTTTTATGGAGAACTCAAAAACAGATTCAAGAATGAAGAAAGAGTCACGAGAAAACTTTAGTCCACCGAGCAATTAAATACAAATCACGAGAGTATCATCTTAATGTATCTGATCGTTTTTTCAGCAGCTTCACGTGGGTTTGGGAGGGGAAGGATCTCGGCGCTAAGAAAAGAACGATAGCCTATCTTATCCAATGCAGCCATAACCTGATTAAAGTCCAGATGTCCCTCTCCGGGAGCCAACCTATTGCTGTCCGCTATATGCACATGCCCTAAGTAGCCGTCGGCTTCAACTATACTATCATAGAGTGATCTCTCCTCAATATTCATATGAAATGTATCCGCCATAACTCCGATACTCTCGGAGCCCAGCTCATTCCTCAAATTAACGGCTTCCCTCAATGTATTCACTATTGTAGATTCATACCTGTTCAGCGGCTCTATTAGAATACGCGCCTCTATCTTCTCAGCGTACTCTGCACAGACCCTTAAGGAGCTCTTTAGATTCTCCATTCCGCGCCTACGATCCTCTGGCTTCCCCTTAACTGAACCTATTATTATCGGAGAATTCAGTCTATGCCCAATCTCCAAGTACTCCTTGATCCTTTCGATCGCTTTCTCCCTAATCCTTTTCTCCGGTGATGAAAGACTTAAGCCGTAAATCATGTATGTTGGAACCGTTCCCACAGCTGCTACTGAAAGCCCAAATTCTTCAGATAACCTTTCGACTTTATTAACGTCGAAGGAGGATGGATCCTTGATCACAAGCTCAACGCCATCATAACCCATTCTGGAGGCTTCTCTGAAGACTAACTCGGGTTCTCCGCTTAGGCCTAAGGGATTAATTCCGGGTTCTACAGCCGCCACTATTGCTATGGGAAACATTCTTCTTCCAAACAAGGATGCTTCATAGACTAATTAAGCTTTATGGTTGTTTCTTCTTTCCTGTTTCATCTCCCTGCTCTCTTTCTGGCTTTTGCTTCCCATGCAATCTTGTTTGGGAGAAGAAACTCCTTACCCGATAAGTCGTTCAATAAAAGCCCTAGCCGCAAAAAATGAAAAAGACAGAAAGACTTAGACTAACTCCATAAAAAAGGGGAGTTTATGGTTTTAGAACTATCTTTATCGCTTCTCCAGATTTGTGGGCTTCTAGGGCTTTCCCGAACTGATCCAGTGGAAATTCATGCGTGATCAGCATGTCTGAATTAACTATACGCTCATACATTGCGGCGATTGCTGGGATAAAAGTATGATTGGCAATGTATGAACCGATTATCTCCCTCTCATATCTCATTACGCTGTAAGGTTCAATCGAAACTTTAAGTCCCTTCTTTGTAGTTCCGAAGATCACCGTTCTGCCTCCATATCCTGTGGCGCGTATCGCCTGCTCAACCGTGACCGGAGAGCCGACAACCTCTACGCATACATCAGCCATCCTTCCATCCGTTGCGTTCTTCACAGCTTCGATGAAATCCTCCTCCTTCGGATTCACAACTATATCTGCACCTAGCTTCTTAGCCATCTTCAGCCTCTTCTCTACGAGATCGCTAACGATTATTGGCCCGGCTCCTCTATGCTTCACTAGCTGCGTCCATATGAGACCCATAGGTCCGGCGCCTATTATCGCAACGGCATCACCAACTTTTACGTTAGCCCGCATAACTCCATTTACGGCGCATGATACGGGTTCTACAAGGACGGCATCCCGCCACCTCATATCATCGCGTATCTTGTATACAGCACTTTCAGGCGCGACATTATATCTTGTGAATCCGCCGTCAATGAATATGCCGAGCGTGGTCATGTTCTCGCATAGGTTCTCCTTGCCTCTCCTGCAGTAGTAGCACTTGCCACATTTTATGTTTGGATCTACCACGACGTGATCTCCAACTTCAACGTTCTTCACTTTGTCTCCAACATCAACAACTTCGCCAGTATATTCATGTCCAAGAATCACGGGTGGAGATGCCGGGTGACGACCCTCCAGTATCGCTGGATCCGTCCCACAGAGACCAGCTAGCTTAACTTCTATTAGAACATCATAGTCTCCCTTTATTGAAGGAACATCGACCTTCTCTATCTTATATCCTTCATTAACTCCGTAGAAGACTACAGCAAGCATCTTCTCCATAATCATCCACCAGGCTTTATGAGTATTTTAGCATCAATTCTTTTTGAAGCTTCCTTTATTGCCTCTACACCTTCCTCTAACGGAAACCTCTTAGTGATTATCTTCGTCATATCTATCCTCTGAGAGGCCATAAGCCTAATCACATTCTGGAATATTCCGTGGCCGGAATGCCCTTGAGAGCCGAATATCTGTCCCCTTCTGGTCTGGAAGCGCTCCATCGTTATTGGAGCGGCCTTCGCCGCTCTTCCTATCCAAGCGATCTTACCATTCACCGCTATCGACTTTTCCATTTCAGGAAGTGTCTTTGTTGGGGCGCCTGCCGCCTCAATCTGGATGTCCGCGCCCATATTATCCGTTAGTTCCATAACTTTCTCCGATGGGGATGTTCCGTTCTTCTTCAGATCTAATGGGTTTAGAACGTAGTCGGCACCCATCTCCTTTGCCAGCGCGATTCTTTCAGGCATAACTTCAAAGACTATAATCTTGGATGCGCCGGCTGCTTTGACCAGCTGGATTGCCGCTAAGCCTATGGGACCAGCTCCATATACGACTACATAGGCTCCAGGCTTGAATCCTCCAGCTCTTACGAATATTGCGTTGTAGGCTACTGATGTAGGCTCTACTAGGGCGCCAGCTTCGTAAGCCTCCTCCTCAGACTTGTACACATCGAAAAGGGAATCTATCTTCCAGCAATATTTAGCCTCCACCTTGACGTATTCCGCCATAGCTCCATCAACGGTGAAACCTAGCTCTTCAAGGTTCACGCAGTGATTTGGCAACCCATTTCTGCAGGGGATGCATTCGCCGCACCAGAGCATCTCCTCGGATGTAACCGGATCTCCAATCTTGAAGCCTTTAACTTCGCTGCCTATCTCCTCGACGACTCCTGAAAATTCATGGCCTATAGTGCATGGAAACTTTGTTAGGCCCGGATATAGCATATATCCATCCTCGTCGGTCTCGTAAAAGTGAATATCTGAGCCGCAGATTCCGCATGCCTTTACGCGTATGAGAAGATCCTTAGGCCCAATCTTCGGCTTCTCTACATCTTCAACTTTAAGCTTCGGGTACCTCCAAACCTTGGATCCTTCAATGACCTTACCAGTCTTCAGCTCCATTTCTGTAAATTTGTATCCTGGTCTAGGCTCTTTTGAGGCATATAATCTCAGAGCCTTCATTTCATATACCTCCTCATGGTGGATAGGCCAGTGTATATATGCTTCGGCCTCCTTTCGCTAAGGGGCCTTTAAGCACAGCCTCTATCTCTTCCCGAGGCCTTTGAGTTATCTCCTCGATCGGCGGAAGCTTCCCAGGTGGGAACCTCTCCATGATGTCGTTCACCAGCTCAACCATGTAGTCAAGGAGATGCTCCAGTCCCTCCTTAGCTTTCTCGGCCTTCGCAAGCGTCGCCCTCCCGACACAGCCAGCCGGGTAGGCGAAGACCTCTATCGGACCGCAACCAACGTGGTCATACCACCTGAGTGGCCTCTGATAGACGCAGCCAGCCTTGTCTATATGCTTCTCCGGCAGATAACCCCTAGGCGTAGTGTCAACCGCATGCTCCATCTTTATCATTTCAGGGAACAATGCTAGGCTATAGGATGTTTCACATTCATCAGCATGTATAAACGGGGTTTCGAAGGGACCTCCATGCTTTTTATCTTTAACGTATTGCGGGATAGCATGATACCAGTTCAGGTTGATGAATATTCCGGGCACTTGGTATCTCTTCGCAAATTGATGGATTGCTGAGGGAATCACGTACTCTTGGCCGTGACCGTTCAGTAGAATCTGCTTCCTGAATCCTGCATTCCAGAATCCAGCCATGACGGATCTTAGTAGAGCCTTAAAGACGTCATCGTCTACGATTATTGTTCCGGGCATTCCCATATGATGATATGGATGTGATCCATACCATATCGGCTGGGCGACTGTGCATCCTGTCTTCTGAGCCACGAGCTCAGCCATCCTCGTCACCAGAAAAGTGTCTTCGCCGAAACATGCGTGGGGGCCGTGATTCTCGGTGCTTCCGACAGGAATTATTATAAGATCGTTCTTCTTCAGTCTCTCCTCGACTTCCTTAGCGGTCATGTTTTGGAAGTATATTCCGCTTGCTTTATCCATATGTCCTTCTTGAGGGAAAGTCCATCTCAAAACTCAACACCTCAAGCATCAGTAAGAGACGATTATAAACTTATTTATAAGGATTATTACTTTTCTATAAACTGTTATATATGAGGATCGGCAAATGTCAGGATTCGACCTTATAGTCGTTGGGCATATAACGCGCGACTTAATATCGAGAGCCGGAGAGAAGACGCGGGAAGCAATGGGCGGCACACCTACCTATACATCTATCGCGGCGGCGAGGCTTGGAGCAAAGGTAGGCGTGGTATCGAAGGTCGGCAATGACTTTCAAAGCCAATATTTAGACTCCTTTAGGAATGCAGGCGTTGATCTTTCAGGCCTCTCGATTACAGGAGGCGACACAACAGTATTTGAAAACATATATGACGAAAACGGAAAAAGAACACAAAGGCTTCTAAGCTGCGCCGAAAGCATAGAATATAGTGATATCCCAGAGAAGTACTTTAGCTCAAAATGCTTCCATTTCGGACCAGTCTATCATGAAGTGTCATATGAGATGATAAAGGATATCTATAAAAGGGGAATACTTACAGCACTGGATGCTCAAGGATACTGCAGAAAAAGGGAGAAAGATCTTTCCATAAAGCTATGCGCTTGGAATGAGATGAAGAACGTTTTGCCTCACGTCAACATCTTGAAGTGCGATGAAGAAGAGGCGAAGATAATGACTGGAAAACCCAATGTTGAGGCAGCGGCTAAGATACTTAACAATCTCGGCTCAGAGATAATCCTAGTAACACAAGGAGAAAAAGGGTCAACCTTATGCTATAATAGAAAGATGAAGAAGATACCAGCTATTCCTCCAGATAAAATAGTGGATTTAACGGGCGCCGGAGACACATACATAGCAGGCTTTATCGTTGAGTATCTGAGAACCGGAGATCCAGAATGGTCCGCCCTCTTCGCCTCTGGAGCCGCATCATTTGTAATAGAGGGATTAGGAACATCCGTAATGCCCACCAGAGAAGAAGTTTTAAGACGATTGAAGAGAAATTCTCCGAAAATAGTATGATAACTAATTTTGGCTTACAATTTTAACATTTCTTCCAGAAAGACTAATTAGATACGTAGTCTTCCACAGTTGACCACAAAAACATACTTTCCGAAAAGCGCTAATCAGCAATCTAAAATAATTGACTTAATATTAGATGAAGGGATTATTACTTAATTTGAAAAATTTCAATTCTTCCAAAATTTTCTTTTTTCGCAAGTTTTTCTTGACAAAATATACCATCCAGATAACCTTTTCTATTAAATTAGCACCTACAAATTCAGAATACTTCTCTAATATTCTTCTTCTATACTCTTCATTAATCCAATAAAATTGTCGTTCAAACAATTCAGCGATAATCTCTTTTCTAACATGCTTCCCTATTAAAATTAAAGCGATTTGATCCGCATTCTTTAGATTTAGTTTCTCTTTAAAAAAATTTCTCACATGAGAATCGATCATTACATTGAAAAACGATGACAGAAAAAGATTGTACAACCACTTTTCTTTTAGTAATCTGTTAACTGTATTATGCTTCTCATATTTCTCTAATGAAAATATCTCTCCACTCAACTCGCTTAAAACTGCATTTGCTATCTTGTTACTTATCCCTTTAAATCCATTAAGGAATCTTATCAACTCAAAGTAGCACAAAAAAGGGTCGCCATAACTTTTTGTAATCTCCTTTATTTTATTTACGAATTCTTTTCCAGACCTAAATTTTTCTTTTATATCCTGAAGCACCATCTCTAGGGAACCTGCAAATCGCCAATTAAGATACGGACAAAGCTTTCCCTCCGGAAATTTTACATAATAGTAATCATACGATTGCACTTCGCTACAAAAGCTTTTAAATTTACGATTTGAAACTATAACATTTCCTCTTAAGAAATTCGCTTTCAAAAAACAGAACCAAACATAAAAATCAGCATCTCTATCTTTTATCACATTAATAATGAATCTATCGATTTCCGATCCCCTTTCACGAAAAATATTTCTTATTTCCTCATCAAGCTCATCTAAACTATCTTTTAACGATTGGGAGTCGCATTTATTGAAGAATTCGATGATTCGATTAAGCATTTTTACAAAATTATAATTATTTTTACACTCTTATATTTCTTTAATATAAAAATTTAGACTTAACGCTTTGAACGGCAAACTCAAGCCTCCTCTGCTTGCCGTGAATATCCAGCCTATCCAAGGCTGGAATCCAAAAATCAGACTTGAAAAGTAAGGGATTTAAACGGTGTGGCACCGGGATATGCGGATTTGTCTATTGGGGATCCGGATTCTTCTGCCGTACGGTTACTGTTAATTTCGGCTAAAGAAGAATCATCTTCGATTTTGAATCACATTTTCAAATGCTACGCCTCTAGCTTGTTTAGAGAAACAATTGTACTTAAACAGTCTAAGAGTTTTTAGTTAGTCGTTATAACGTGGATTTAATGTATAAATTAGAATTGCTTCAATTATTCTTGCTTGCCTTATGGTGTCTGTTTTGATTATACGAATCTTGCATTTAGTCATGTAGAAGTCTCTCACTTCATCAAGAGAATTGAACCTCTTATATTTGTGCAAGAGCTTTCTCGTTAGGGTATGGTAGTATTTTCTTTCTCCCGTCTTAGACTTATAGTCATAAAACAAGTCCCTAATTCTATATCTAAGATGATGCTTTCCCTTTCCCGCCGAGCCCACATAGATAGGTTCACCACCCTCGTAAATCACGTAGGCTCCACAATATTGTAGAACTCCCTTCTTCGATTTATACTCTTCATCCACAAACTCCTCGAATGAATATAATTTAGAACTCTGAAAATCCTCCAACTTTCTCTTTATAAAAACAAGAATCGGCTTAAACTCTTCCAATATCGACGTCCCCACGCTTGTCATTCCTACGTCACGTACATTTCTGCATGTTACTATATATCTCTATAAATTTCGTAATATAAAAGAGGAAAGAGCCAGCCTCTACAACGGCGGTATTCCTGCCCATAAAAGTCTCATTTCAAACCCCCGTTTCAAAGGGGAAGCAGAGAAACCGTAGGTTTTCCTTGGCGCCGGGTGCGGGATTTGAACCCGCGAGGCCGATCTGGCCACAGGCTTAGCAGGCCTGCCCCCTACCAGGCTAGGGTAACCCGGCCCTTTTCCCTTAGCCTCAATATAACTGAGTGAAATTAAACAGTAAGATCATATAAGAATTATTCTATTCCGACTGGAATTTTTCATCTATGAGATTCTCTAGGCCAATAAGCTTTTTTCTTGCACGAGATATATATGGATTATTTTTATGAAAGATAAGGAAATGTAAATAAAAATCAGATTATTAAGAAAAATGTGGTGATAAGTGATCTATGAAATTTTCGGAATTTGCCAATCTGCCGGTTGTAGATGG